>CAXGPR010000027.1:0-43721 GCA_964011675.1 uncultured bacterium | reverse complement strand
ATCAAACTCGTGCTTGGCTTGCGCCCACCCCAACAGACCAGGTTTGACGTTAAAACGGCGCATGTAGAGCGGAATTTGCTGTCTAAACTGATCGACAAAAAAAGGGCGCTCCGGGCGCGGTCCCACCAGCGACATATCCCCCTTAAGAAAATTGATGCACTGCGGAATCTCGTCCAGATGCAGTGTGCGCAATATCTTGCCGATACGCGTGACGCGCGGATCTTCGCCCTGTACCCATACCGGGCCCGTCTTTTCCTCTGCGTCTACGCGCATGGAGCGAAACTTATACATGGTAAACGATTTCCCTCCCACTCCGACCCGTTCTTGGCGAAAGAATACGGGCCCCTTGGAAGTCAGCTTAATGATGGCGATAATGACAAGCCACAAGGGAGACAGCAGAGCTAGTATGCCGACGGCCACGCTCACATCGATCAGACGCTTGACGGACTGCTGCCAAACAGGCATCAATTCGGGCTTCAACTCCATAAGCGGCACGCCGTAGATCTGCGTCGTGCGCACATGACCCGTGACAATATCGTACAGGTCTGGCGTAATCCTAAAACTGACGGATTGCCCGTCAACCCCTTCAACGATATCGAGTATTTCTTCGTGTGAATTTGACTGCAGCGCGATCAGCACAACCTCAATTCGCTCACTATGCACCAAGCGGGCCAGATCACTCAGCTCTCCTAGTACGGGCACACCGTCCACGTCACTGCGCGCCTCTTCGCCAGCGGCCATAACAAAACCAACTATTTGAAACTCACTGTCGGGAACCATGCGTAGGTCATTTAATAGGCGAGCTCCGCGCGCATCGCTCCCAACGATCAGCGTCTTTCGCCGACCGATCCCGCGCAAGCGCAGCTGGCGTTCAAAGCTGCGCACCAGCACGCGACCACCGGCAGTAAAACACAATAGACCCAGCCAATAAAAGAAAATCAAGAAGCGAGTCAGCCGTATATCGCTCTGGTCAAAGGTGGCAATAAAGGCAAGCAGGACGCCCAACATCACCACTTTAACGATCTCGAGTACCTCGTCGAAGCGCGAGTAGGACGGCGGCAAGCGATACAGACCATAGAAGAAGAAAAGTAGCAGCCAACTAGCGCAGATCAACAGTAGAACATCGGAGAAATAATTCAACGCATACCAGAGAGACGGGCCGTTATCGCTCTCTGGGTAAGTCCGATGCCAGCTTAGGACAACGGTCTCGAGCGCGCCGCCGGCAAACTTCATCCACACAAATAAGGCAGAAGCGACATTGATAGCGGCAATATCAACAAGCAACAGCAATATGGTCCGTTGCAGTAAAGACATTAGCTACGACTCGTGGGTTGCCAAATCCGATAGCTACGACCGCTGAGAACACGCAACAGGCCGAGCAATGCACCGGCGTTGATCGCCACAAAATGGGCTGGTACATAGAACAAGAATAATCGACCGAGTTGGGCCGGCAATAAATTGCCCAGAAAAGCCAACCCGTACAGCACTATCTGCACGCTAAAAAAAAGACCATATGGAGCTACATCCCACAACAGCGCGTTGCTGACGAACGCTGCGATCATGGCCAGCGGCACCATCCAACGCATCAGCTTGTGTGAAATCATTTGCACGGCAAACCATCTGTGTACTAGCGGATTAAGCACGCCGCGCTCTGACCACAGACCGCGCAGAGAACGAGCAATAATGCGCGTGCGACGATGAAATTCATCGGCAAACGTACCTCCGCTGCGCTCCTCGGCAATCGCATCCGGCTCGTAAACAACGCGAAAGCCACGCCGCCATACGCGGATGGGCATGATAAAATCACTGATTATATCGGCGTCGAGTTCTGCGAATAAGTCGCGACGAAGCGCGTAAATTGCCCCGTTCGCACCCAGCGTTGAAGATAGCACGCTCTCACGGCGTTTAAGAAACTGCTCGTAGCGCCAGTATACGCCTTCTCCCTTACCGGCTGCACCGCCATCGGGGTTAACATAGCGCAGTTCACCGCAGACGCAGCCAATTGTCGGATCAGCAAAAGGCTCTATAATCCGCTTGAGTGCCTGCACATCGTACATACTGTTGGCGTCAGAGAAAACGATGAATTCGCCCCGCGCCAAACGCACAGCTTCGTTCTGTGCCTGCGTTTTCCCCCCTCGTTCTTTAACTTGATGCAGCACGACTCCACGGTCTGCATACGAGACCGCGATTGCATCCGTTGTATCAGTTGAACCATCTGATGCAACGATTATTTGTATCAGATCGGGCGGATAGTCGAGCGCCAGCGAGTTCTCTAGCTTTTCTCCGAGCACCGCTTCTTCGTTGTGCGCGGCGACAACAAGAGACACTTGAGGCCAGGTTTCGGGCGCACCATGCCGCACAGTCCGTTTACCTGCTGACATCAACAACAGTATGAGGGGGTACAACAAGTAGGCATATAAAACCCACAGGACGGCACCCCAGAAAACAGTGACCAACATTTTGACTTAAATTGACCTACGGCGCATAGTTTTTTTGTTTATCTACTTATATTTTCGCTATTTATAGCAGTAAATGCAAATTCTACCTATCCTCTAACAGACTGTCTGCCGACACGCGTGTGCAGACCATTTTTCGAGACCGTTACACCAACCGCATAGAGCCTTCCATATGCCGTCTGTCGTCCACATAACCACCGTTCATTCGCCGTTTGACAACCGAATCTTTCACCGCGAATGTAAAACGCTGTCAGAAGCCGGATATGACGTTTCGCTCGTAGCAGCACACGAGCGGGATGAAACGGTCAACGGCATCCGCATCTGCTCATTCAAACGGCCGGATGGAAGATTAGCACGCATGACCCTAGGCGTTTGGCGCGCGCTACGCGTGGCGATACGCCGGAGCAGTCACATCTACCATTTCCACGATCCAGAGTTCATACCCGCAGCCCTCGTCTTACGACTGCTAGGTAAACACGTAATTTACGATATCCACGAGGACAACAGCACGGCCCTGTTGGAGCGAGAGTATCTACCTCGTGCGCTGCGTTCGTTCGTCGCGCGCATACTGTCCACCTGCGAACGGCTGGCAACACGACCCTTTCGACAGGTTCTGGCCGAGCGCTACTACGTCGAGCGCTTTCCACACGGCCACACCGTACTGAACTACGTGCGCCTCCCCGATATAGATGAGTCCCTCCTAAGAGAGCGTCCTTGTGCAGGCGGCGTGCGCTTGCTGTACACCGGCAACGTAAAGAACTACCGCGGCGGTTTCCACCACGTCCGCATTTTACATAACGTGCCCGAGTCAGAGGTGTTTCTCGTTGGACGCTGCGAACGCGCTCTGGCCGACCAACTACATCGGGCTGCAGGAACTGAGAATGCACGACTGCACTTAGAGGGCATCGGACACTACGTTGCGCACGAACGCATCATTGAGCACTACCTGCGCGAACGCTGGACAGCTGCGCTAGCCATATTTCCCCCCGGCCGCCACACGCTGCGCAAGGAACTAACTAAAATATTCGAATACATGGTATACGGCTTACCGGTTATCTGCTCCGATTTTCCCAACCTTCGACGCATCGTAGCGGAAAACGACTGCGGCCTCTGCGTCAACCCGGAGGACGACGAGGCCATAGCAGAAGCCGTGCGCTATCTCAGCGAATATCCCGAAGAAGCAGATCGCTTAGGCAACAATGGGCGCCGCGCGGCACAGACCCACTTTCACTGGGATCTCCAAGCCGAGAAACTGCTGGCACTCTATGGCGATTTGACCTAACGAGACGAGTCTAACTAACGTTTGTTTTGCGTTTTGCAAGCACGCTTTCGTAGAGTTCAAGCGTGCGCGCGGCAACTTGACGATAATCGAAGGTTTCTGCACGACGACGCAGCTCCACTGGATCAAACTCACCGTAGCGCAACACAACTTCTTCTATGGCAGTGGCCAACGAGGAAGCTTCGCCGACCTGAACTAAACGACCCGTTACCTCGTCTACAAGCTCTTCGGGACCACCACATCGCGTCGCCACCACGGGCACGCCACAGGCCATCGCCTCAATAAGCACAATGCCAAAACTATCGTAAAAACTAGGCAGAATAAAAACGTCTGTCTCGGCCATGATCTCCGGCATTGCTGCCCAAGGCACGGCATCGCAAAATTCAACACAATCAGTCATATCCAAGCGGGCAACTTGCTGACGAAACGAATCGCCCATACCCCCATCAGCACTCGCACCTACCAGCTTGAGCGAAATATCTCGACGGTGTCGGCGTAGCAGATGCAGGGCATCCAACAGCACGCCAATTCCTTTCTTGGGATCAAAACGCCCCGCATAGAGAAGGCGCCATCCGTTTGCACCGACACGTCGCTGAGACGGAATCGTGAAGCGTGCGCAGTCCACACCTTGAGGAATGTCCCAAACATTGCTCTCGTCAACGCCGAGTTCCAGCACGCGTTCGCGCACGTCGCGACTGCTGGCGATAACTGCATCGGCCCGCACTAGCGCTTCGGCGACCAGAGCGCGCCAGCGCCGGTTAGAATCCGGTATTTCGCGGACATCGTGACCGTGCACAGAAATAACGACTGGAAGGCCTAAACGGGCACCGTAATCGACGGCTGCGCGCCCATCTGGATAGGCTAGATGAGCGTGTATTAAATCGGGCGAGAAGAAACGCTCGGACCCATTTAACGTCCGTAGATAGGCGCGCCATGCTCGATCAAACAGTAGACGACGCGGCGGAGAAAAGTAGCGCGGATATCGTATATTTAAACCATCGCGCCCTTCGCTTTGACCGACGCGCGACAGCGCACTCCAGCGCCCAAATCCCGGCAGGCGCGGAAAATAGGGCAACGGCGCCAAAACCTGCACTTCGCATCGCTCACTCAAAAAACGAGCCTGATTGTGAACAAAAGTTCCGCGCTCCGGATAAGCCGAACTAGGATAAAGACGCGATGTGAGTAAAACTCTCAAAAGACTTCAACCCTTCTCATGGCCCGTTTGACGTAGGCCCATTACATCACGCCAGCCGAGCGACTCACCGCGCAGGTATACGCGCGCAACGCATAAGGCCCACAGGGCATAAGACAGCGATGTCGCCAAGGCTGCTCCGCGCAGTCCCTCGCGTGGAATCAGATACGCATTGAGGAATGCGTTTACAACGAAGGCTAAGCCCGGCGCCCACTGGGTCACAATGGGATAGCCCATACCTGCCAGCTTGGTATTAAAGATCGACCCGACGCCCAGACAGACCAAGCCTGGCAACATCAATACTAACGGTGTGTACGCCGCTTCATACGTCGGGAAAAATAGTCCTATCAGCCATGAACCAAGGAGCCATAATGCGAGTGCTGCGACAATTGAAAATGCCAGGATAACGCGCGCCACGTGCAGACTCAGGCGACCGGCATCTTGGTCTCTTACCACTTTGGCAAGCAGTACGGCACCGGCAACGTCGGGCAAGCGCTGCATCATATCGGCAAAGTTTACCGCAACTCTATACGTGCCAACGGCCGCATCGCCAAGAAAGTGTTGTATAAAAAATAGATCGCTCTTTAGCAGAAGAAAAACGAGGACAACCGACACCATACCGCGGCGTCCTACGACCCAAGTTCTGCCAAGCAACGCGCGATCTCCCCATTGAAAAGTTTCCCCATCTCGCAGCATGGCAAACGCTACAAGCGCGGCAAAGGCGGTAGCGGCGACAAAAGCGCATAGTGCATCCACCATCTGCAGTCGTCCAGTCTGCCACTGTAGCGCATTCAATGCTGCGTATGTCGTGATGAAGACGACAGGCACAAGCGCATACGCTCTTACTCGGTCCTGACCCAGCAGAACCGCTTGACCACAGCGCTGTAAAACGACGCACACTGCCAGCAGTGCCAGCAGAGGCCAGTAGAGCAGCATCTCTTTGCCTAACACGCTAACCAGGGCCGTGCGCACTGTCCAAGCCAGAAGAGCTGTCGCGCATATGAGCACCAGCGCATAAAGCAGCGCGTTATCGCGCGCACAGGCGGCTGCTTGTTCTCGACCCACTACATACGTGCTACCACGGCGGATCCATTCTCCCAGAACAAGCGCTGCGATCAGCGCGGCGTTGGTCCACAGTGCCAACTGGCCATAACCCGCGCTACCCAAAGCACTAGCTAACAGCGTCTGGTTCAATAGGCCTACAGAAAAAACGAGACCCGTACTCAGCGCATTTATGGAAAAGTTGTGCAGGAATGTCATAAGCTAGAAAACTTCCGTCGGCATGCCGACAGATGACCTATTGGAGCAGCAGTCTCAGGCTGCTCACGAGCGGATAAACGCGATGACTTCATCGCGCCGATCACACATTGTTTGCTCGTCTAACGCCTCTAAGTTAAGGCGCAGCAGCGGTTCGGTATTAGAGGCACGCAAGTTAAAATGCCAGTCTTCGTAGCTGACGGAGATACCGTCTACGTGTTCGATTTGACCGTCGGCATAGCGCTCGACAATGGCGGCAATTTTTTGCGCGGGATCTTCAACACGAGAGTTGATTTCGGAAGATAGGAAATAGCGCGATTCGAGCGAATGCAGCAGTGCGGATAGCTTCGTCGAACGCCGCGACAGCATTTCGAGCATGAATAGCGCTGGCACCAAGCCAGAATCCGCACCAAAAAAATCGCTGAAGTAGTAGTGACCGCTTAACTCTCCCGCGTAAACGGCTCCCTCTTCGAACATCCGCGGCTTGATAAAAGAGTGCCCCACGCGTTCGATAAGTGGAATTCCACCTGCCTCTCTAATCAGGTCACGCACGGCCCACGAGCAGCGAACGTCATAAACAATCTTAGCCCCCGGATATTTCTCGAGCATGTAACATCCCATCAGTGCGGTAACAAAGTCGCCCGGAACAAACTCCCCGCGGTCGTCGATGACGAAAAAGCGATCGCCATCACCGTCAAACGCAAAACCTATGTCGGCGCCCTCTTCGCAAACACGTTGCTGCAGCTCGGCGCGGTTTTCCGGCTGCATGGGATCGAGGCCGTGGTTGGGCAAGCTGCCGTCCGGATCGAGATGTAAACCCGTCAGATCTACCGGTAACCGGTCAAAGACACGTTCCAAACTGGGGCCAACCATGCCATTACCAGTATCGACAATCACCTTCAGAGGTGCGATAGCGGCGTGGTCCACCACACTGAGGACTTTGTCAATAAAACCATTCTGCAAGTCTAGTTCGCGCACAGTTCCCACTCGGACAGGTTCAGAAAAGTCGTCCTGCTCTACGATGCGACGCAAATCTGCAATACCTGAATCTCCGCTGAGCAAATACGGCATGTCGCGCACCATTTTAAAACCGCAGTACTGAGGCGGATTGTGCGATGCCGTGACCATAATCCCCGGCTTTTTAAGGGTTGCACAAGCGTAGTAGTACTGATCTGTGCTAACCATTCCAATATCGATTACATCAGCACCCTGCTCAGTCAAACCAAGCAGCAAATGGGCCTTAATTGCAGGACTTGAGAGTCGCATGTCGCGACCAACGATGACCTCACTCGACTTGAGAAAGGATACGAATGCTCGCCCCACAGCGTAGGCGACCTCTTCATTTAGCTGCTCTGGATATACACCGCGAATATCGTAGGCCTTGAATATAGAAGAGTCGACGCGCATAAATCAGGCAAATCTCCGTAATGTCACGTCTAAGTAGCGAACGCTGTTGGTAGCAGGATGGTGCTGGACGAGAATGGGACTCTGATATTGTCCCTGCACGATGCGACTATTGCCTGTTTCCGCGCTGTCCGACACGAGAAGCGAGACGTGGCGCTTCAACCGCAAAATGCGCTTGGCCGGGCTCGACAACACAGATAGAAAGCGATCGATAACTGAACGGCCCACCGGCACGTTGTCCATTAGATCGTTGTAGAGATGAATCAAATCGTAGGCTGCGTAGTCTCGCGTCTTACCAGGAATGACACTGGGATGGCGTAACAGCTTTTTTCCACGTTGCACCATGTAGCGCAGCGGGTCGCGCAGTGCCTGCGGTAGGTCGTTGCGCATGAGCAGTGTCTCGTACTCATTGACAGTCAGACCGACGTGGCGATCTTCGGGCACCAGGCGTAAATCGAAACGTCCCTTGTCGACGCCGTAGCGCTGCAGCCAGCTTTCTAACTCAGAGAAGAGACCGTAGCGATCGTCTTTGAGGTTAAAAGAGTCAATGGAGCGCCCATCATCGACTGGAACGGCAATCCGACCTCTGTGCACTACTTCCGCCTGATTATAGCCGATAACCATCGTGCGGCGCTGCCGCACGTGCTGCTTGTATACACCATCCAGCTCTATGAAGTAAACCGACTCGTCTGGACGATTTATATACGTGACGCAGTTTTTGAGACCTGCGCTTATGAACGTCAGATGCGAATCGGCATTAATCGGCTCGCGTTCCTTTTGGCTTTCATTCAGCTCGTCTCGCAGTTGCATTCGATCGTGATAATATCCCGCATCGTGTGGAAATATCTTTTGCACCGCGCGAATAAAGGGATCTAACTGCTTGTGCGTCTGCCCCAAACGACGGCACGCACCCTGCTCCAAATACCCTGCCGTAGTGTGCAGCGAACAGTAGGCCGTCTTGCGAAACCCCGACAGCACATCGCCCGCTTCTTCGCGCACGCGTTGCGTCACGTCTATAAGCTCATAGCGTTGCTGAGGCCGTATGGCTATGTTGATTTCTACGGGGGCAACCGACATGATTAATGTCTTCCAAAAGAGATAATTGTCAGCGCGTTGCTGAACGCCTATTTTGCGAGTAGATTAGCAGTGAAAATAGTACTCGCCATGCGCTCGCGCAACCTTTACACCGTCGTCGTTTTGAGGCAGAAGGTTCAATAATATCGTGAAAACGCTGCTCGCCATGCGCCACGCCCAAGCCGACTGCCCATCGCACGTAAACAGCGACTATGAGCGACCCTTAACCGAGCGCGGGACTCGAGATGTAGCACACATCGCTACGCTCTTACAGCATCGCGGAACGATTCCCGAGCGAGCAAGTGCATCTTCAGCACGGCGAGCGCGCCAGACCGCTTTAAGGATTTGCGAGCACTTGAGTATGCCCGCAGAAGCAGTCGACTTAGAAGAGTCGCTTTACTTAGCTTCTCCAGCAACTCTAATAAAGCATATACAACACACTCCTAACAGAGTCAATACGCTACTTATCGTTGCGCATAATCCCGGTATGGAAGAGTTGATCTATCTGCTATCCAACGCAACCGTAGCGCTTCCGCCCGCCGGCTTGTTTACTATCAGCTTTGATACGCTGCTATGGTCGGCAATAGGCCCTACTCAGGGTCAACTGACCCACTCTTTTACTCCCGATGTAGATACGCCATAAATCAATAGACTTCAGACTCTTAATCACATTCCTACTGTCTTTTTTCCCGCTCAATTACATTAGCTCTACCTAATGCTTCCAGTACTTCTAGGGTTCCCCCCAGATTATTTCTAGTCATTTCCCCTTCGGTATGCCATAGCTTTAATCGGGCCAACACACCGCCCAAACAAAAAGAGGGCATTTCTCTTTCGAGCGCCCCCTTTCCAATCGACGTATGTCAAACTGTCTACTTCAACGTTTATAGTATCTGATGATATTAAGCAAAGCAGATTCGAGGTCGACACTGGGGTCGTATCCTACGCAGTCACGAATCTTTGTCAGATCGGGCGCGCGATACATAAGGTCTTCATACGTGCCCTTAGGCCATGCTTGATCGTAAGGAACAAACTCGATTTCTGAATCGCTTGAAGTCAGCTCCTTTACCCGAAACGCTAAGTCGCGTATGCTCGTCTCAAAGTGCGATCCGAGGTTGAAGATCTCCCCAACGGCATCATCGCTATTGGCCAGCGTCACAAGCCCGTCGAGCGCGTCGTCTATATACGTCCAACAGCGACGCTGTTCACCGTCACCATATACGGTTATGGGATGGCCCAGTAGCGCCTGTTTCACAAAGCGGGGCACGACCATTCCATAATGACCCGACTGACGCGGCCCAATCACATTAAATGGGCGCACAATCACGCAGGGCAGGCGTTTCTCGCGCCAATAAGCCAGAGCAAATAACTCATCCACTGCTTTAGACGTAGAGTAGTTCCACCGAATAACCGTGGTCGGACCCAGCATGCGGTCGCTGTTTTCTGCAAAGGGCACGTGTCCATTTTTCTTACCATAAATTTCAGAAGTAGAAGCGAGAATAACCTTTTTCTTTTTTTCATTAGCTAGTTCGAGAATGATCTCCGTGCCGCGGATATTCGATATGAGCGAGGAAAGCGGGTTCTCAATAATGAAGTTTACACCGACGGCAGCCGCCAAATGATAGATTATGTCACACTGGTCTACCAAATCACGTAAAAGATCCGTGTTGAGAATATCGTCAATGACCACCGTGCAATGAGGATGATCTTCCAAATGCTGTATGTTTTCAATGCTACCCGTCGACAGGTTGTCGATGATAGCGACTTCATCGCCCATGTTGAGATGACGCTCGGACAGATGCGAACCGATAAAACCCGCTCCGCCGGTTATCAACACTTTCATATTTTCACATTTCCCGTAGACATTTGCATCGGTTTAAGAAACACGAGCATGCACTAGGTAGTCGCGACTCAGGTGGTGGATATCAACCTGCTCCCATCCGCTTTCGCGCAACAACTGCTCGACCTCGGACGCGCCATAAAAATAGACAGGACAACCATTTGCATTCAAACGAATCCAACGCGGTAACGTGCGCACCGTCCAACGCTTGGGAAAACTAAAGATGCAATCGGCCGCGTCAAGAGCACGCATGCGCTGTAAGAAATTTGCCGGTTCGGCGATATAGTCGAAGAAACCAATGGCGAGACAGACGTCAAAGGGTTCCGGGTCAGACCACGCGAGAAAATCGCATTGCTCAAAGCGGCATTGCTCGGCCACACCCGCTTCTTCGGCCGCAACGTTCGCTAGATCTACCATGCCCTGAGCAAAATCTAATCCGACTACCTGAGCACCGCGACAGGCCAATTCTACACCATAGCGAGCCGAGCCGCATCCGACATCGAGAACACGTCGTCCAGATGCAACCCCAATCAGGTCAAGGGTTAAACCAAATCGATGGTGAATTACGCCGCGAAACAACCCGTCAATGAGTTTTTGTCCAACGCTCTTATCACTGCGATAAATTGCGTCGAATCGCTCAGCTGCTCCGTCAAAATAAACGCGGACCCGATCGCCATCAGCCGTATCATTACTCACACCTTATATCTCCCAAACCCAGCACTTCGACCATCGGAGCAAAGGGAAAATCGTGCAACAGGCGGCGCAGTCGTGCCTCCGTCCGCTCGAGGTTCCAGTAGTGCGTCAGGCTAACTCTGCGAGGTAAGTCCAGACGTGGATGGTCTGGATCCAATTCCCAAGGATGTATGTAGAATGCTGTAGGTCGCCCTGAGTCATTAATCCTACGCAGAGCAGACCCAGTTAGATTATAAGGAAATATGCGGAAATAAGCACCCCCTGCAACCGGTATATTTCGCCCCGCGACGCGCCATGTAGATAGAGGAAATTCGATCAAGCCGGGACACGCTTCATAGGGCCAGCGCGGTGCATCGGGAATGCCATAGCGATAGTTTTGAACGGGAAAGACGCTCGAGTCGTACTGTAGGCCTTCCTCTCGCATAATGTCAAAGGCCCATTCTGTTCCTTTTACAATTGAGAAAAAAGGCGCGCGGTGCCCCAGCACGCAACGCGTTCCCAAAACATCTTCTATAATCGACATTGACAGGCGCAATTCTCTGCGGAACTGTTCCGCGCTCAGATCATACACAAACCGATGGCTATATCCATGAGTGCCTATCTCATGTCCAGCATCGCGAATCTGCCGCAGAAGCGCAGGCGCAGACTCAGCCGCACGACCCAGCACAAAAAATGTGGCGCGCACGTCGGCATCAGCTAGTAGCGCAAGCAGTCTTTCCGTACCAACGCTCAGCCGATCGGCAAAGCCATCCCAATAGTCCATGTCGATCTCAAGACCCTGATACCAGTCTTCCCAGTCGACGGTGAAGGCGTTTACCGGCGTTCGTTCAGACACCGCGCGCCCCGACAACCTCGCCCAACAGTGCGGCCAATCGCACTTGCGCCGCTTCCAGTGCGTAGTGCGCTTCCATCTTTTTGAGTCCCAGATTTCCCATTTTTCTACGCAGAGCCTCGTCTCTGGCTAAGTCCGTAATGCGTTTTATCCAATCATCCATATCAATGGCCCAAAAACCCTCTACTCCATCTTCAACAATCTCGCAATTGATGCCTACGGGGCTGGTAATAACCGGCAAACCGACGGCCATATACTGGAGCAACTTATATCCGCCCTTACCTCGCGTCCACACGTCGTCAGGCATGGGCATGATCCCTATGTCGAAGCAGCGCAAATCCTCCACCTCGCTATCTAAACTCCACGCTTTTGTATGTACTTTCATGTGTTGCAGTGAAAAATTCGATGCCCCGACTACATGTAGACGGACAGCATTAAAGCGCCGACCAACGTCTTCTAGAGCCGGACGAATACCTTCTAGGTAGGAAAGCGTGCTTGCGCTACCAATCCACCCCAACACAATGGCGTCATCCGATCGCGGCGAATGGCTAGGCGTATAACGGAGCGTATCAATGGGACCGGTAATACATTCCACGCGCGGGCAATGTTGCTGCGCAAAGTCTCCGGTGTAATCATTTTCGACCAACGCCATACGAGCTAAATGCAGCATCGCCGGAACACCGCGCGCATTGCGCTGCTGCTTTTGCTTGGCCAGCCAGTTAGGCCGACGAATTTCTGTAGTAAAAACTGCATCGTCAAAGTCGTAGACTATGGGAACCTTTACTAAACGAAGCATCCAGCGTATGGAAGAGGGAAAGATGACCTTTTGCACAAAGATCAAATTGCTGCGTCTGGCCGCCAGCACGACGCGCAGACCGCACAACAGTGTGCGCATGAAAGCCCATGCATAGTAGCGCAGCTTACGCATCATTTGGCGCGTCACGATAACCTGCGAACCGCCAATTTGTTCATCAGGCAGCACGGTAATAACTTCACACGTGTGCCCAACCGAGCGCAAGTAGGGGATGTAGTTAAAAACGCGTGTGCGGCTGCTAGCTGCACGCGCACCGTATTGTGTCACAAAGAGAATGTGCACGCTCTACGCGTTCTCTCGCTCACTCACCAACGGCCCGACGTGCCACGGGCTGATCGGTATCTCGACAGAGTTCGGCAAATTCCACGAGCCCTGCGATCACTCGATCTTGCTGATCTGGACGCAGATGTGGGGAAAGTGGCAGGGTCAAAATGCGCAACCATTCTCGCTCAGCGACCGGCAGCGGCGCCTCACAGTAGGGCGCGTATACCGGCAATAGGTGATTGGGGTAATAGTGGACGGCCGATTCTATTCCCCGATCTACCAGAAATTCATACAGAGCCTCTCGCTCATCCAAGCGTATCACCATACTGTAACAGGCACTCTGTCCGTAATCGTTAAGAACCAAGGGCTCTATGCCATCTAACGCTTCCAGCGCCTGGTGATAGCGTCGAACGTGCTGCCGGCGTAGCTCGTTACCGCGTTCGACCTTGCCCAATTGAACGAGACCGAGCGCGGCCGCAATGTCATTCATGCAATATTTGAATCCGATTTCTTCTACGTCGTATTCCCACGCACGTCCCACATGACCGTTGTTGAATCTCGACCACGTATCGCGCGAGATACCCAACCAACGCAGCTTCCGAACGCGGTCGGCCAGCGCATCGTCGTCCGTGACGAGCATACCTCCGTCACCGGTTGAAAGATTCTTTTTTGACTCAAAGCTGAAGCAGCCTATCTTGCCAAAGCTACCCAGCATTTTACCCCCGTACGTCGCACCACAAGCCTGCGCCACGTCTTCAATCAGCAAAAGTCCGTGTCGATCGGCCAGTGCGCGCAACTCATCCATACGACAGGACTGACCGCCGTAGTGCACCGCGAGGATCGCTTTGGTTTGTGGGGTAATTCGGCGTTCGGCATCGTCGACGTTGATATTAAGCGTGTCGGCCTCAATATCGCAAAAGACCGGACGCGCACAGGACAACAAGATGGCATGGTTTGACGCGACAAAGGTCATCGGCGTGGTAAGGACCTCGCCACCTGCTACGTCACTTACCAAAAATGCCAAATGGAGCGCGGCGGTGCAAGAATTGAGCGCGATTGCATGCTTAACACCAACGTATTCCGCAAAACGCTCTTCAAACTCACGCGATAGCGGCCCGTAGCCAAGCCATCCCGTTTGCAAAGGCTGACGCAATGCTTCGTGTTCGGATTCTTCATACCAAGGCTTAAAGAGTTGAATCGTATCCGCCAATGTGGTCTCCGCTTGTATACTTATGAAGGGTTCGAGTCGGTGGTCTGCCCGCACATCAAGCTGGCTGCTGCAATCTTTCTGTAGGCTCGCAAGCGCTGGCCCGCTTCGCTACGACGAAGCGGATATACACAGTATATTGCGCTCCAAAGGAACGACCGTAGCAGCATCTCCACCGGGGTCAGCAGGCGCAAAAAAACAACTTGCACGCCGCTAAAATGCTTTTCGTACCAGTAAAACAAACTCTGATGACTTATAAAGAGCATCTCACCAAAATTCTGACGCGTGCTCTGCCCCCCCAAGTGCACTACGCGGCTGAAGGAGTGGTAAAATACCTTCCAGCCTCCCTTGCGAATTCGCAGACACCACTCGAGATCCTCATAGAACATAAAAATGGCCGGATCGAGTAATCCCACCCTATCGGTCGTATCGCGCCGCACCAATAAGCAGGCACCCGTAACCCATCCAACCTCGCGAATCTGAGCGTGATCCCAAGCACCTAATTTAAAGAAGGGAAACAACTTATGCAATAATATCTTGTTCGCTATTTCGCTCCAAAACGTCGGCGCAATACCGCATGACAGCTGCAGCGAACCGTCGTCATTAAGCAGTTTGGCGCCGATCGCACCGGCCTCTGGCGTCTCTTCCATAAAAGCGACCAACTGACCCAACGCGCCCTGCTCCACACGCGTGTCAGAGTTGAGTAAAAGCCAGTAGGGCGCCCGCGCCACGCCCATCGCAATATTGTTGGCCCCGACAAATCCCTCGTTAGCGTTGAGTGAAACCAATAAAGCAGCGGGGAAGTGCGCTTGCACCATGGCCGCACTGTCATCACTGGAAGCGTTATCGACCACTATGACTTCCCAACGGACGGACTCGGGATCGGAATAGACCGATTCTAAGCAGTCTTTTAGAAGATCCCGAGTGTTCCAGTTGACAATACAGATGGACAGGTGCGGGTCACTCATCTCAACCCTAATCCGTCTAGCCCATATAGCACAACCGAGCGCAGTTGCTCTCCCATGAGCCAAAGAGCCAAATTGAGCAGCAGCACTCCGCCCATTACGCCAACCCAAACACGGTGCGACCAGCGCGACCAGGCGTCAGACAAGTAAACCGCCGCAAACCCGATCAGCAGAGGTTCGAGCGGCAGACGAAAGCGCGTTGACCCATACAATAGCGTGCAAAACACTAGCGTAGATACGCCTATAAAAGCGCTCTCTATCCGAAACTCAGGGCGCCATCCATATCGCCACAAACCAAGCAGGGCAAAGGGCAACACCGCGGCAAAAGCTGCATTGTATGAAGGTCTAAAAAAGTAGAGGAAACGCAACAGGCGCTCAAAAACCAAACGCCCATACGCCAGCGGGTGAGAGAGAATAAATTCGCGTCCCTGCTTCCACCAGAAGCGATCGCGCTCCACTTCGGTCGGCATCGCCTCAAAGACGGCGCGATCAATACCCCATCCGCGCTCTTGGCGCCAAGCAGGTTCGAGAGCATTGCTGCGTGCAACGATAAATCCGCCGTGTGTGCTAACAGGGACAAAGGCACCGTGCACGGCTGCATTTCGCACGGTCCAAGGCAATATAACGACAGCGGTGGCCAGTCCAGCCCACGCCACGCCACGCCACGCTTTCCATTCTCTTTCGCATAGAGCGACCAAACCGAGTGCTGGCAAAATCAGCAGTCCCACGGGTCGCGTCAACGCTGCAAGGCCAATCGCCACCCCACTCAGTGCGAGCATCTGCCAGCGCTGCCGATCGTCTCTCATCGCCCACAGAGCCAACAGGATAAAAAATGTGAAAAGACACTCACTCATCACTTCGCTACACACCGATACGAGGGGTTCGTAGAGCGCAGCAACCGCAGACGCAGGCCAAGCAGCAGGTCGATACATACGCCACATTATGAGGAAAAAGAGTATAATAGACAGGGCGCCGATCACCGCCTGCACAACTTGCACCGCGGTGTGACTGTGTCCCCATACCGCATAAATCGCAGCCAAAAAGAGAGGGTAGACCGGTGGCCGCCAAGAGAACATGGGGAAGCCGTACCAGTTCTCATACGATACGTACCCAACGCCCCGCAGCACGTTTAACGCCAATTCGTCATAGTCAGCCGTATCTTGTGGGGGAACCGGCACGTCGAGCAACACATAGCCCAAACGGATACAGCAAGCCATCAGAAAGAGGCCGATCAGCGCTCTTATTTGCATGGAACCGCCTGCTGAATCACCGAATCAAAGCACTCTGCCAGCGCATGCGTCAACGAACGGCGGTGGAACGGACGCAGCGCTTCCTCGCTCACCCCAACGGGAAGCGTTCCTCGCTCATGCGCATTGCACAGCGATTTGAGGGCTGCACACACAGCGTCGGTATCATCACCCGGAACGTGCATACCCGCCTGCAGTTCGGTTACAATGCGCCCCACAGCACCGCTTCCTCCAAGCGACAAGATGGTTCGTCCCTGTGCCAAGTACTCGTAAAACTTACTGGGCACGTTCGTAGAAACCCAAGGGCGTATGTGATCGACTACGAGTAAAACATGAGCCGACTCCTGTATTTCCAGTGCCCGATCTCGCTCCACAACGCCTTCAACCTGCACGATCCCCCGACGAACCAATGGATCTGCCCACGCCGCTTCTTGCTCGCTGAGCAACCCGACCAACACGACGTTGAGTCGTTTATCCCACTGAGCGTCTTCTTGCATCAGACGTTCCAATGCATCAAACAGGACCTTTGGCGAACGCCGAGGGTGACTGTAGGAAAACGAGCCCGCGTGTATCAAACGCATGGGTGACATCCCCTGAGGCGGCCTGCTCCGATTGGGCCACACCCCGTCAAAGCCATTGCTGATAACGCGCACCTTGTCAGCGTGCGACGCATATCGAGTGCACAGGTAGTCAGCGACCTCTTGTGAGGCAACGACGACAGCACTAGCCGAAGCAATCACGCGTTTCTCGATGCGTTCTTCAAGGCGCTTGCGCAGGGATTCCCCTTCTAAATAGACGTCAAGTGGGTCGAAAATCCACGCATCGCGAAAATCGGCAACCCAAGGCAGGCCGGTTGCACGCTGTAAGAAATAGCCAAGTAGGTGAGCGCTAGCTGGGGGAAAAGAAGTGTAAATAAGGTCACAGTCATGCGCGCGCAGATAGCGCAATCCGCTGGCAAAGGCCATGGGCAACCAGCTAATCTGCAGATCAGGTATGAAAAGCGCACGGCCAATACGACTTAGCAAACCGCGCCGAGTACGTACGGCAGAGTTCCCTTCTCCGCTGCGCACTTGGCGATTAAATAGCCAGCGATACAGGGAGAGTGGTTCCCAAGCCCGTAGCGCATCGTCTTCGCCGCCAAAAGCAGAAGTCGTAAGAACCTGGCAGCGATAGCCGCATACCGGCAAGTAGCGCAAAAATGCGGTCGTGCGCGCCGCGCCTGCTGAACGCGCGGGCGGATAGTGGTAGGCAACAAAAAGAGCTGAGCGCGACGTCTCTGTGCCTTTCTTCCAAAAGCACCGATCGCACGGTTCTAGCCCAAACTACTTAGCGACTAGCTGCAACCTTCAGTGAACGCGAGAGATCGGTACGAATTTCTTAAGAAAAAAGTCATCTCGGTACTCAGCACCTCTTCGACCAATGCGTCATACTCTTCTACTCCTAGTTCACTGGCGTAGACTGCTCGAAAAAGAGTGCTGCTCCTATCGGAAAGAAGTTTATCCGTCCACAGCATGTAGCACCCCACGTCGCCTCTGTTCTCAGATACACTCATATTCTGTGTATCGGTGCGTGAGCCACTTACTTTAGACAAAAGGACCGCGACAAACCACTCTCAATGTAGCGAACCACCAAACGCAGTCAACCGCAAAATGCGGCCCGATTAATAAATACAGGTCGTCGCTGTTGACTTCAACCGTTGGATGCGCTTATTTTTGCAGAAATATCACCCGTGGAGACCGACACATGACCCTTCTTGATATACTTTCGTCCGCTTCAACCATCGTTGATCTAAAGGGCGATACAAAAGAAGAAATCATAGCAGAATTGGTTGATTCGCTTTCGGCCAGCGAGGCGATTAACGATCGAGACAAAGTCCTGCAAGCCGTCCTCGAACGTGAGAAGATAATGAGCACAGGCATTGGCGATGGCATCGCCATTCCGCACGGCAAATCCGATTCCGTTGTCAAGCTTGTGGCAGCGCTAGGCACACAGCGACGCGGCGTGGATTTTGAAGCACTAGACGGAGAACCGGCCTACGTATTTTTCTTGCTGGTATCGCCGGCCAACGTATCCGGTCCACACATTAAAGCACTCGCCCGAATATCTCGACTTCTAAAAAATGACGAATTTAAAAAGAAATTAATTGCCGCCTCTTCACCAGAAGAGATTCTCTCTGCCATACAGACCGAAGAAGAAAGCCATCCGAGCTCTTCTTAAGCGCTGAATCTTCCCATTGCAGTTCTTAAACCCAGCCGTATTAGCAGGGCTTTTTGCCGCGCTTATCCCTCTAGCGATCCACCTGCTGCACAAGGGCGACACACAGCCCGTTCCCTTTAGCAACATTCGCCTGCTGCGCGCCCTGCATAGCGATCGCATGCAGAAAGTGCGCATGCGCCAGTGGCTACTGTTGCTACTGCGCATGTTGGCCATCGCCTTAATCGTATGCGCATTTGCCCGACCGACCTACCAATCGGGAACATCGTGGGGAGGCCAAGTCGCCCCCACAGCTGCAGCCGTCTTGGTAGACCAATCATACAGTATGTCATATCGCCTCCCCTCCGGTACGATCGCCGACCGCCAGCACGCCCGGGTTAGCCGCCTGTCAGACGTATTCAGCGAGCGCGACCAGATAGCCATGATTCCCTTTGCCTCTACGCAACGCGAAGCGTTGAACATCTCTCCCGACGAACTGAACCAGCGCCTCGCAGAGTGGGCGCCTTCTCAGGAGGGGACGAATATAGCGGGCGCACTGCGACAAGCCGTTGCACACTTTGAACGGCATCCCGAGCTAAAACGTGAACTGTATTTATTTACGGATGGCGCGCGGCACGGTTGGAGCGAAACACCCTCCATGCGCGACTGGATAGGGGATGCCCGCATATACGTAGATATGTTAGAAGAAACGACGCTCAGCAATGCCTATATCGAAGAGGTCCACTTTTCCCCCTGGATAGCGTCTGCAAAAGAAGAAATGGTCTTAAAGGTAGACGTCCGCTACATCGGCCCGGCGCCGTTGCGAAACCACACCGTAGATCTTTTTGTCGATGGAGTGCGGGTTGGCCGCAGATCCCTCGACTTAAAACCGCGCGGCAAAACGCAGGTCGAAATGCGTTTTACACCCCGCACGAGTGGTCACATTAACGGTTTTGTCGAACTGGCCGAGGACTCATTACCGCTCGACAACAGGCGCTACTTCTCTTTTCACGCCCCCTCGTCAATAAACGCACTCGTTCTGGGTATACAGCCGGCTTCGACATACTACGTGCGACGCGCGCTGAACGCCGCTGCCTTCAGCGACCCCATCCTGAGTGCGCAATCGGGCCGTATCGATGAATTAGATGCAGATACCATACGAGAGATTGATGTCTTGATCTTATGCGATTTGGAACGCCTAGACCGCACGCAGACCCAAATCGTACACGACTTTGTGGCAAACGGCGGCGGCCTAATCGTATTCCCTTCTGTTCGCGCGGACGTAAAGTATCTCAACCGCGATTTCTTACCAGGCATAATGACCGTGCGCGTCCGCGGTGTAGCAGGTCGGCCAGAGAATAAAACGCAGTTCCGCACGCTCGATCCCTCTGCCGATAAGCACCCCCTCTTCGCTGATCTTATCAGCTCAGAGGAGACGGATGCCGCACACTTTTTTACCCACTTTTCGCTGCAGGCCGAACGTCCGGTCGAACCGCTTGCCTATTTTGACGATGGGCAACTTGCCTTGGCGAGTGCCTGGCGCGGAAGCGGACGCAGTGCGCTAGCGTCTTTTGCACTCGATCTAGCGTGGAACGACCTTCCTCTGCGCGGCTTGTTTGCGCCCATGATCCATCGTTTAGTCCGCGAATTTAGCCAACCCGTTAATCGATTTGCAGCCTACACCGTTGGAGATAAAGCTCACCGCTACCTCGAGAATATTTCGCTAGAGGCGCCCATTATCGCAGAATCTCCCAACGCTCAACGGTTGCGCCTACAGCCGGCGCGTACCGATGAGCGCTATGTCTGGTCCATTCCTTCATTAAACGAAGCTGGTTCGTGGAAAATAAAAGACGGCGAGCGTATCGTAGACCAATTTCCCGTCAACTTAGACGCACGCGAATCGGACATCCGACGCGTGGGACGTGCGGAAATTAAACGCGCTCTGGGTGAAGAAGTTCAGTTCCTGAAGAGCAATGAGCACATGCAGCTACAAATCTTGGGCAGTCGCTACGGGCGAGAGCTGTGGCGTGAATGTCTCGCACTTGCTCTATTTTTACTGATGATCGAACTATGGCTAGGAAGGGCGCAGCAAACACAACGCAGAGCGAACAAACCGCTCGCAGGCGAGGAAAGGCTATAAACGGTCGTCAGGTGACGCCGTCTAATTGGCGAAGGAAGTCGAAGGTATAAATACCTTGGTCGTGTCCGTCTCCCCACAAGATACGCAGACCATAGCGTCCTACAAAGTCAACGCGCAGGGCCTCAGCAGTGGCCGATATCGCCTCACTGCTGAGCAAGCTAAGCTCGTCGCTCTGCTCTCGCGCCTCGCGGCACAGGGCACACGGACAAGACCGACGCAACCCATTCAATTCGTACCAACTTTGTGTTCCGTCACTCCAACGCACGCACAGCATACCCTCATCGGCCAACAGTTCAACGCTGCGGGGTTTTTTCTTTCCTCTTGGCATCAGAACGGCTCTCCCACGGCACGGGCCTGCAGCTGGTACGGATCGGCATCAGTAATTTCCACTTCCACAAAACGGCCAATATCTGCCCGCCCTGCCTCTATCAGCACCTGCCCGTCTATTTCCGGCGCGTCGCGCTGCATGCGTCCGTACGTGCCCTCTTCATCCGCTGTGTCTACGAGTACAACCTGACGCGTGCCCACGAGCGCATCATTTATTTCTGTAGCGATGCGCTCTTGGAGCTGCGTGAGACGGCTGTAACGGTGTTCCTTTACCTCTTCGTCCACAGTCTCGTCCAGATTATATGCGCTCGTTCCATCTTCTGGAGAATAAATGAAGCCCGATACGTGATCAAAGCGCGTCTCTTCAACAAACGATAGGAGCTCTTCAAAATCGCTTTCTGTCTCACCAGGAAAACCCACGATAAAGGTAGAGCGCAAACCAACATCTGGCATGCGCGACCTCAGTTCACTGAGTAGATCCACCGTTTTCCTCTTGGTCGTAGCGCGCTTCATACGCCGTAGAACAGGGTCGGCGATGTGCTGCAAGGGCATGTCGATATAAGCACACATCTTGGGTGAAGACGCGTAGAATTGCATCATTTCTTCCGTCCAAAAAGCCGGATATGTGTACATCAAGCGCATCCAATCTATGCCATCGACGCCCTCGATCGCCTGCAGGAGTTCGACCAGATGAGATCGACCGTACAGGTCAGCTCCATAGCGCACAGAGTCTTGAGATACGAGCACTAGTTCGCGCGTTCCCTGAACCGCCAGTTGCTCGGCCTCATGTATCAAAGCCTCTATGGGCTCACTCTTGTGTTGACCTCTGATAGCTGGTATCGCACAAAATGCACACTTGTGGTCGCAGCCGTCCGATATACGGAGATAAGACCAGTGAGAAGGTGTAGTTGTAGCACGCGGCATCGATGCCACGTGACCGCGCGGCTGTCGCCCCAGCACGCGATCTACGCGATGGACGATATCAGGCTCTTCTGCAATCGTCAGCAAATCGTCCGCCTCAATTAATTCGCTGCGCAACTCTTCTTCATAGCGCGTAGCCAAACATCCCGTAACAATTACACCCTTACATTTTCCCTGCTCTTTGAGTCGGTGTGCAGCCATGACGGCTTCAATCGACTCTTCCTTGGCTGGACCTATGAAGCCACAGGTATTTACGACTACGACATCGGCCTGGTCCGGCCTGTCCGTTATCTGGTAGGCATGGCCTTCCAGCAGGCCGAGCATGCGCTCGGAATCAACCGTATTCTTGGGGCAGCCCAGGCTCACCAAATGCACTTTTTGTAGTTCGTCACTCGCCATAGATCAGTAGTTCTGCTGTACGTAGTGAATAGCAGACAACACCATTTCGTCGCTGACGTCGGAGTATATACCCACGCGACCAATGTCTTCTGCTAGTATGTAGCGCACCGTGTTACCGACCCGCTTTTTATCGGCCCGCGTTCGTTGCAAAATCGCCTCAGCCTGGACAGAAGTCAGCCCCTGTGGCACGCCCAAGCGTTTCCACAACGCATCGTGGCGCATCCGGACGTCAGCGGCGAGCACGCCGTGCTGAGCTGCAATCTCACCCACGGCGAGCGCGCCGAGAATAACAGCCTCACCGTGGCGATACTGGGTGTAATTAGTGGCTG
Source organism: uncultured bacterium (assembly GCA_964011675.1). Lineage (GTDB taxonomy): Bacteria > Latescibacterota > UBA2968 > UBA8231 > UBA8231. The sequence continues at coordinate 20,891 of CAXGPR010000027.1, read as the reverse complement.
CCTCGATAGCGTGACCAATCGTATGACCGTAGTTGAGAATAGCCCGCACGCCCCCTTCTTTTTCGTCAGCGCTCACCACAGCGGCCTTAATGCCAGCGTTCCGCGCAATCAGCCAGTCCAATGCATCGGCACCGATGCTCATATCGGTAATCTCTTCGATATGAGCTTCCAAAAAGTAGAATAATTCAGAATCGCGAATGATGCCGTGCTTAACGACTTCGGCCATCCCAGCTACTAGCTCACCACGCGGCAGCGAGCGAAGCGTATCGGTATCGACAAAGACGAGTTCGGGCTGGTGAAAAGCTCCGATCAGGTTTTTCCCCAGCGCGTGATTGACCCCCGTCTTACCACCTATGCTCGAATCGACCTGAGCGACGATCGTCGTGGGCACCTGAACGTACGGCACACCGCGCAAGTAGCTAGCCGCAACAAAGCCAGCCATATCACCAACGACACCCCCACCCAGCGCGAGCACCCAAGTACTTCTATCCAGTCCCGCTTCAATCAGCTGAGCAAAAATACCCTCAGCACCGCTTAGGTTTTTGTGCCCCTCGCCTCCAGGATAAACGACCTCAAGCACGTCAAAACCCGCCTTTCTCAGACTTTCAGAGACAGGTTGAAGGTAGTGAATTGCAACGTGCTCATCGGTGACAAGCGCTACGCGAGCACCCAAATCGAGCGACTGACACGCTGAACCGACCGAAGCAAGCACGCCGTGTCCCACTCTTATATCGTACTCTGTTCTCTCAGTCCGTACGGTTACGCTCTTCAATCCAATGCTCCAATAGCTCTGCGAGTCGATCCGCCGTCTCTTCAGGAGTCGCTACCTCGTTCGACAACATCTTAATATGTGCTTGGTTGTAATAGGGCGCGCGTGCCATGAGCATGGACTCAATTTTTCTGCGCTTCTCCACTTCGCTCAAGCCGTATAACAGCGGCCTGTCGTCGCGTCGACTTACCCGGTCCAAAATCGTGTCCACGTCGGCTTGCAGGCAAACTAAAACGCCTGCGCTGCGAACCGCCTCTAGGTTTCTACTGCAAACGATGGCACCGCCTCCAAGCGAGACAATCACGTCGCTGCGCGCGCAGGCCTCAACGACACAGGTATGTTCCAGTTCGCGAAAGTACGCCTCTCCCTCTTGTTCAAAAATAGAGGATATCGCCCTGCCATCGTGCGCTTCAATCAGCTCATCTGTATCCAGAAAATCGCGCTTCATCCGCCAAGCAAGCAGGCTTCCAACCTTGCTCTTGCCCACGCCCATGAAGCCTGTTAGGAATACGGATCCGATATCCATTAGGCAACTTTGGGCGTATCACCGCGCCGCGTGCGCTTGTCCAAATAGCATTTTGGGCAGTTCCACAACAGAGGCTTGTTAAAAGCGTTGTAGCCAGCGTCGAGGACGTCCCGGCGTAACTGATCTACTTCTCTGCCGCAGGTGTCGCAGCGCATTTTCTTTTTAGCCATGGCATTACATCCGTTCGACCGTGCTAATACCCAGCAGATCCAGCCCGCGCGCAATTACAAGCGCCGTCATTTTACAGAGTAATAATCGGCTCGCGCGCACGCTTTCCTCAGATCTGAGCACAGGACAGTGTTCGTAAAATTTCATGTACAGCTCAGCAAGCTCATATAAGTAATTGCACAGTGCATTAGGATAGCATTCACGCGCGACGGTGTCCACGACTTCGCCAAACTGCACGATTTTAACTGCCAGCGCACGCTCGGCCGGTTCGGCAATTTCAATCCGCCCCCCAAGCTCGGACTCGTCTATTTCGGCCCGACGAAAAATGCTTTTAACGCGAGCATACGAGTACTGTAGATAAGGTGCCGTATTGCCCTCAAAGGAAAGCATCTTGTCCCAGTTGAATATGTAGTCTGTAGTGCGGTTAAGCGATAGGTCAGCATATTTAACACTACCGATACCGACGACTCGCGCCACTTCGCGGCGCTCCTCTACGCTCAGTTCTGGATTCTTTTGACCAACCAGAGCAAAAGCGCGTTCCTGAGCCTCTCGCAGTAGGTCCATCAGCTTGACCGTGCCGCCCATGCGGGTTTTAAACGGCTTGCCGTCGTCTCCCAGCATTGTCCCGAATGCGTGGTGCTCGAGCGAGCACGATTCTGAGGCATAGTCGGCTGCGCGCGATACGGCAAATACCTGGCGTAGATGCAGCATCTGTCGAGCATCGACAATATACAGCACGCGATCTGCATCCAACTGTCCAGCGCGATAGCGCACAGCGGAAAGGTCCGTCGTCGCGTATAAGTATCCGCCATCCGATTTCTGCACTATCACTGGCGTAATTTCGCCATCTTTGTTCTTAAACTCCTCAAGAAAGACGCACTGTGCGCCGTCTGATTCACGCAGCAATCCCTTGGTGCGCAGATCGTCAATAACCCGGGGCAGATCATCGTTGTAATCACTTTCAGCGCGCACATCTTCGCGGCGCAGCGTCACCCCCAGCGCATCGTACACCTCTTGGCAGTGGCACAGGGACTCTCCGATGAATCGCCGCCACATCGCGCGCACGTGCGCATCGCCACTCTGCAGCTTCACGACGTACTCGCGCGCTGTGTTGGCAAACGTATCGTCGCTGTCAAAAAGCCTGCGCGACGACTGGTAAAACGCCTCCAAATCAGCGAGCTCAGACGAGGGATCTTCGCCCTCGGCCTCCAGCCGATCCATATAGGCAATGAGCATACCAAACTGGGTGCCCCAATCGCCCACGTGGTTGTGCCGTATGACTTCGTGGCCGCAAAACTCCAGCACGCGAGCGATGGCGTCTCCAATGATCGTGGTCCGCAAATGTCCCACATGCATCTCTTTAGCCAGATTCGGATGCGAGTAGTCAATCACAATCTTTTGCGTCAACTCCGCTTGCGGGACGCCCAGTCGTTCATCCACCAAAGCGTCGTTAAGTTGTTCATCCAGCCACGCCGACTTGAGCTTCACGTTTATGAAGCCCGGACCGGCAATATCCACCGACTCTGCAACGTCACTCAAGTCGAGTTTTTCCAGCACAGCGACAGCCAGTTCGCGCGGATTCTTCTTCAGCTGCTTGGCGACGGCCATGACGCCGTTAGCCTGGTAATCGCCAAACTCAGGGCGCGTCGCCGCTCCGACCAATGCCCTGCTTCCGTCAGGCGCACCTGCAGCGACGAGCGCGTCGCCAATGCGCGCTTCCAACTGTTCTCTAATCGCCATCATTAACCTGTTCTAGCGCTGCAGCCACCATCGCATCGACCGGCGGCGCGCTCCCTGTCCATAGTTCAAATGAGCGTGCTCCCTGCCAAGCGAGCATACCCAACCCATTAATTGCCCGAGCACCTACCGATTCGGCCTGAATCATAAGGCGCGTCTTCAGGGGCTTGTATACGATGTCGGCGACCAGCATGTCCGCATGAAGCACCGACGCATCGGCGAGCGGGGACGCCTCTTCGTGGGGATACATCCCAACCGATGTAGAGTTGATCAGCAGATCAACTTCGGCCACGGAGGACGTATTCATGTCTTCTACGAAAATCCGCCCGCTCCGATCCAAGTCTTCGGCTAGCGACTCAGCTTTTGAACGCGTGCGATTGAGCAGCAGAATCCGTTCGACTTCCTCGCACTGTAGCAGTGCATATAAGATCGCACGAGCCGCACCTCCTGCCCCAAGCAAAGCCACTTGAGCGGGCAACCGTTCCATACCACCGTCGCGTCTTAGACTCTCAAGTATACCAAAGGCGTCCGTGTTGTATCCCACGAGCTGCCCCTGGCGATTGATCACTGTATTAACTGCGCCAATGGCAACAGCCTCGACCGACACCTCGTCCAGATGCGCCATCACGCCCTGCTTGTGAGGCACCGTTACGTTAAAACCTGCTATTTGGAGTGCGCGCATGCCTTCTATCGCCTGACCCAGTTCGTCGGGCCGCACATGGAAAGCCACGTAGGTGTAGTCCAAGCCCAACGTGGCAATGGCTGCATTGTGCATAGCCGGCGAGGACGTGTGGCCTATAGGATCTCCTATGACGCCCAGAATGCGCGTTACGCCGGTGATCAAGCTAGCAAATCCTCCACAAACTGGTCAGCTATTTCGACCGCCTCTCCCCACGATACGTCATACAGCAGCCGAATAACGACTACTCCACCGCAAAACAAAACGGCCGCCAATACGGCCATGCGCAATAATGCCCTCATCGTTTTTCCTCCTTGAGCGCGGCAAGCGCGCTGAAAAAGTCGGGATGCAATTCCTGGACGCCTTCTGCGTTATCAACAATGATTTCGTCTTCTGCCCACAGACCTAACAGCGCAAATGCCTGTGCCAGATGCGCGTCTCCTCGCGCATCGAGGACACCGCCCATAACCGAAAAGCCACCTTTGATAACGAGTCCTTCGGGAAACTCACCGATCCGGACCTGCAGCGAACGCAGCGAATCAAATAGGTGCTGCACCCGATCAAAATCTCCCTTGCGCAGTGCATGCACGTCGCGAATAACGATCTCGCCCTGCACAACCGTAGCCAGTGCGGCCAGCAGAGGCACCTGCACGATTACGTTCTCGGCACGCTGAGCCGCTACGCGCGTCGACTTCAATTCGCTCGGATGCACGTGCAGGTCATAGGTTTCTTCACCCAAATCCTGCAGCTCAAATTCCCCACCAATCTGGCGCAACAGGTCGAGAAAATATCGCCTCCCCGAACGCACAGCGACGTGCTCGACCGCCAGCTGAGAGCCTTTCAGGGCAAGAGCCGGTAGCATAAACGAGTACGCCAAGTTTAAATCGCCCTCGACTTCGACCGATAGGGGTTGAACGGACTGCTCTCCCTCTAAGCTCACAGCGTATTCATCTCCGATGCGCCGCCGCTCGACCGACACATCGCGCTGCCGCAAGAAGCGCTCCATTCGATTGCGATTTTTGCTCGACTCACGCATCTGCGTCACACCTTTGCAATACAAACCCGCCACTAAAACGGCGAGCTTTTCATCGGCTCCCACGTCAAGTCCCGCATGGACTGCGCCGACCGGATCAACCTTCCCCAGCGAATAGACGGCCTTGGTCTCACGCTGTCCTTCCATGCCCATAAAAGCCAACATGGTGAGCAGGGGTTCCGCCCAATCGGCCTGTTCCCCTAGCATCACTCGAGTTATAAAGGGCTGACCGGCAAGCACGGCTATGACCAACAAACCGCTCGCTCCCCATCCCCTTAGATCTACAATCTCTTCTGCAGGCGATAAACCGCGCAGACCGTTGCCCTGCACGATAAACGCATCGCGCTCGGTTGCAACATCTATGCCTAGCGAGCGGAGCAATCGAACGACGCGCAACGCACCGGGAGGCACAAAACGCACCAGACTCTCCCCCTCGGCAATGGCGGCGAGCAGCAGCGCCCGCTCGGCAGGCACCCGCTCACCCGGTACGCGCACTTTGCCCAGCACTTTTTTAGTTGGTGTAATCGATTGGCGCATTATATCAACCACATCATATGAGATCCATAATCAATCTTTTGGAGTATAAAACACTGCAGAGGCTGACCGGAGAAGCTTCGAACCCGATGGGCACGACAGAGTATCTCAGACGCACCGCATGGCTGGGTTTAAGGCCGGCGTGCGACGTAGCCAATACCCGCCAATAGATCCAACGCCCTTGATGCAGACGCGTCACTGTCAAATCCTAACCGCAACGTTCCTCCTTCTCCCTCTCGTACTTTCATCACTTCTATGTCGCTTATGTTTACATCCTGCTGCTGCAGTTCCGTAGCAATCTCCGCAATAACGCCGGGACGATCTTCGGCAACGACGAGAATCTCGTAGAGCGCGTGAATAAAACCCTTAGCGTCGCGTGGAATCGAGCCGCGCACCTGGTTAGCATAAGCGAAATCGCTCGATAGGCTTCCGTCCTCAAGGCGGTCGCGTGCATCCTGTAAAATCGCGATATAGCGATCGACTATGGCTCGAATTCGGTCGGCATTGGTCCCGTAAATATCTTGCCATACCGGCTGAAACGGACTCGAGGCAATACGCGTCATATCGCGGAAGCCTCCAGCAGCCAGAGGTAAAAAGTGATCGTTCTTCTCATTCAACTTACCGACCATCTCCACGAGTGTCGTAGCCATGAGCTGTGGTAGATGACTTATAGATGCGACCGCCTCGTCGTGCGCCTCGGCATCCAATTCCAACACGCGGGCTCCCACACCACGTAGCAGGTCTACAAGTGCGTCATAGCGGGGCCGCGGCACGCACTCGTCCGGAACGAGGACATAAATCGCATTTTGGAATAGGAAGGGATCAGCAGCCGTGACGCCAGCTTTTTCCGAACCGGCCATCGGATGACCGCCGACAAAGTACGTGCCCTCGCGAAAACACGAGCGAGCACGTTCGACGATGTGGCGTTTCGTGCTGCCGACATCCGTGACCAGCGCACCGTCGGACACAAGCGAAGCCACGTGGTCTATCTGTTCAAGAATGCGCTGAATGGGCGTGCAGATAAATGCGAGATCCGCTCCCTCGAGCGCTTGGGCCATCTCGTCGTAGCTCCATCCCTCATCAATAACGCCCATGTCCAGCGCCGTCTGAATCGTTTCAGACCTACTAACGCCCACAATCTGTCCAGCGAATTGACCGCGCTTAAGCGCCAATCCCATAGAGCCGCCAATTAGGCCCACGCCGATTAAAACCACTCGTTTGAAGAAGGCTATTCCTCCTCTTCTTCCAGGTGCACTGCTTCGGCGATAATGCGACGAAAAATTTCCTCTATCGCCACGTCGCGCATAGGACCTTCGTTGTATTCCCTCAGCTTTTGCAAGAGCGCTTTTTCGCGCTCTGGATCGCGGATCGGCCAACCGTGCCCCTTTTTGATACGGCCAATTTCTAGCGCACAGCGCATGCGCTGGTTGAGACGCTCTAACAGCTCTCTGTCCAGTTGGTCAATCTGCGTCCGCCACGTGCTCAGATCTGTGTCGTCCATATCAGCGCAACCCCATTGCTCGGCGCACATTGTCCATCGTCCGGTCGACAATCGGACGCAGGTATTCAGCACTCTGAGCCAACACCCCGTCGACGTAAGCCGGGTCGGCGCTGATTTCGGCGTAGCGCGCCTGAATGGGCTCTATTTCTGCCATAACAACTTCGAGCACGCCTTTTTTAAGGTCACCATAACCCTTACCGGCAAAGTGATCCTCAATCTGCTCTTTGCTCTGGCCGCTCAGTGCCTGATAGATACCCAGCAAATTGTTGACCCCCGGGCGCGCCTCGTCAAAGGCGATCTCGTTATCTGAATCTGTCACGGCACGCATAATCGTCTTCTTGATCCTGTTGAGCGGGTCGAGCAGTTCGATACCGTGAAACTGTCCGTCAGCTGACTTGGACATCTTCTTTGTCGGATCGTCTAAACCCATGATTCGTGCACCTACTTGGCGTATCACCGGATCTGGCACGGTAAACACCTCGCCGAACTTGCGATTAAAGCGCTCAGCAATATCGCGCGTTAGCTCTACGTGCTGTTTCTGATCTTCACCGACCGGTACCTCGTGCGCCTGGTAGAGTAAGATATCGGCCGCCATCAGCGTCGGGTAGGTAAATAACCCCGTGCTGACGCGCTCGCGCTGCGTACCGGCCTTGTCCTTGAACTGCGTCATGCGCTCCAGCCAGCCCATCGGCGTAACGCAGTTAAACAGCCATGCCAGCTCCGTGTGTTCGGGAATATGAGACTGAACAAAGATATGGGCCTTTTCGGGATCGAGGCCACAAGCGATATACAGACCGACCAATTCGCGCGTGAGCGTGCGCAGCTCTTCGGGATCGTGATCAACGGTAATCGCATGCAGATCAACCACGCAGAATATGTTTTCACGCGTCTCCAGATCAGCGACCCAGTTGCGGATTGCCCCTACATAGTTGCCGATATGGAGGCGTGCCGACGGCTTTACGCCAGAAAAAACTCGCTTCTTCACGTGCCCAGTAGCTCCCTTACTTTTGCGCCTATGTCCCGTTCGCGCATGAGCGCTTCTCCCACCAGAATCGCATCGATGCCGGCTTCGGCCAAGCGCTTTACATCTTGGCGATGGTTAATGCCGCTCTCGCTAACGACCAGCGTGTCGGACGGCATGTGATCCAGCAGCTCAAACGTGGTGTCCAACGTCGTCTCAAACGTCTTTAGGTCGCGGTTATTCACCCCTATCAGCTGCGCTCCTGCCCGTTTCGCGCGATCCAGTTCGTCCGCGTCGTGCACTTCAACGAGCGCGGCCATCTGCAGTTCGTTCGCCAAGCCGACGTAGTCGGCCAACTGGCTCCCGTCCATCAGGGACACGATCAGTAAAATCGCATCCGCTCCCAGCGCGCGCGCCTCGTATAGCTGGTACTCATCTACTGTGAAATCCTTGCGCAAAGCAGGCAGGCCGCAGGCCGCTCGAGCGGCCTGTAAATATGCATCAGCCCCTTGAAAATAAGCCTCGTCCGTCAGAACCGAAAGACAGCACGCACCGTTCTCGGCGTAGGTCTCAGCAATGCGTTCAGGATGGAAATCCGCTCTGATTACGCCCTTTGATGGGGAGGCCTTTTTCACCTCGGCAATCAGCGCAATATCCTCCCTTTGCAGCGCCGCTAGGAAGTCGAGCGGATCGGGGCTATCGCCTGCACGCAGGCGGATATCCTGCGCACTCTGACGGCGTTTGCACTCGGCTACAAACCCGCGCTTGTACTCAGCAATCTCTTCTAAGATATTGGCCATTTACGCGTTGCTCAGCGCTACCAGTTTTTCCAGCGCGCCGAGCGCCGCACCCGAATCGATCGACTCTCGCGCACGCTCAACGCCTTCTGCCAGATTTTCTACGAGCCCGCCTGCCGCGATGGCCGCAGCGGCGTTCATCAGCACCACGTCGCGCGGAGCCCCTTCCTTGCCGCCCAGCACGTTGCGTAAAATCTGCGCGTTGGTCGCGGCGTCACCTCCCTTTAACGCACTGGCATCGGCCGCCTGCAAACCAAAATCTGCCGGGCTTATATCACTCGTGCTGACTTTGCCATTGCGTAATTGGCTAACGCGTGTCGTTCCCGTCAGCGTAATTTCGTCTAAGCCGTCGGAACCATGGACGACAAAAGCCTTTTCTGAACCCAACTGACCGAGAACGCCGGCGATTTTCTCCGTCAAATCAGCCGCATACACGCCAATCAGCTGACACCGTGCTCTGGCCGGGTTAGTCAGTGGTCCCAGCACGTTGAAAACCGTGCGCGTAGCCAACTCGCGTCGGGGACCGATCGCGTGTTTCATCGCCCCGTGCAGCGCTGGGGCAAAGAGAAAGCCGATGCCCGCCTCGTCAATGCACTGGCCTACGCGCTCGGGCGGGGTTTCCAAATTGACGCCCAGTTCGGCGAGCACGTCGGCCGAACCGCACTGGCTCGACATGGCGCGGTTGCCGTGTTTGGCAACGCCCAAACCCGCCCCGGCGGCGACAAAGGCAACCGTCGTAGAGATATTGAACGTGCCCGATCCATCGCCGCCCGTGCCACAGGTGTCGACCAGATCGGTGCGCGTCGTCCCAATGGACGTGGCCTTCTCGCGCATGACGCGCGCGCAGCCGGCAATTTCTTCAACCGTCTCGCCTTTCATGCGCAGCGCAATGAGAAAGGCGCCTATCTGCGCATCGGTTGCCTGACCGCTCATGATCTGCTCCATGACCTGGCGCGCTCCTTCTCCACCGAGGTCCGCACCCGACACCAGTGATTGAATGGCTTCCTGTATCATTTGTCGTTCCTCTCCATTGCTAGTACAGCTTGAGAAAATTGGCCAAGAGCAGCATGCCCGTTTCCGTCATGATGGATTCGGGATGAAACTGCACGCCCGTCACGGACAAGCTCTGGTGACGCAGTCCCATGATCAGCCCATCGGCCGTCTCCGCCGAGACGCACAGCTGCTCGGGCAGGCCGTCGCGTTCTACGACCAGCGAGTGATAGCGCATGGCCGAGAGGGGATTAGGCAGCCCGCTAAAGAGCGCCTCTCTATCGTGAAAAACGTCGCTCGTTTTCCCATGCACGGGCGCGGGCGCACGCACGACGCGGGCGCCGAAGACGCTGGCTATTACCTGCATCCCCAAACAGATGCCCAAGAGCGGGACGCGGCCGGCAAATGCCTCGGTTACCTCACGCGCGCAGACCGCGTCTTGCGGCGTGCCCGGACCGGGTGATAGCACGATGCGTTCGGGGGCAATTGCCTCGACGCGAGCGAGCGGAACGTCGCGCTCAACCACCACGACTTCACAGCCCAATACCTGCAAATACTGCATCAAATTGTAGGTAAAGGAATCGTTGTTATCAAGTAGCAAAATCTTCTGCACGCAGCGCACTACAGCCCTTTACACAGGTCCGTCTCGCGGCCTACAATCGGTCGCGTAAGCTCTGTCGAAATCCAGCCAGCCGAGCTCATCACTTGGCCAGCCGCCCGATCACCTGCGCCACTAGCTTGAGTCCCCAATCGCCCTGCAACGTCAGAATCGACTCCGGATGAAACTGCACCGCAGCCGCTGGATAGCTCTCGTGCTCAATGGCCATAATCACGCCGTCTTCCGTTTCGGCGAGCACGTTAAAACAGTCGGGAAGCGCCTCGCGAACGGCATAGAGCGAATGGTAGCGCCCCGCCGTGAACTCCTGCGGAAATCCGTCAAAAAGACCCTCACCCATGCAGCGGACTGGAGAGGACTTCCCGTGCATGGGATACGACAGCACGCCGAGCTGACCGCCAAACGCCTCTACCATTCCCTGTAAGCCTAAGCATACGCCAAACACGGGCAGCTCGCGTCGCACGCACTCGCGCACCAGATCGGGCACGCCAAATTCTTCGGGCGTACCTGGACCAGGCGAGACAAAAACCAGATCTGGATCTACCTCTTCAAATACGCTGTGCGGGAAACCGGCGCGCACTGTAGTGATATCGGCCCCCGTCTGCCGAACATAGTCTCCCAGCGTGTGCACAAAAGAGTCTCGGTTGTCTACAAACAAGACCTTCTTACCACGCCCCGTGTGCGCTATGCTTCCCCCCCCATCGCGCTGCTCGGCGGGCACGCCCAAGACCACATTGATAAACGCCTCGGCCTTGGTCCGCGTCTCGCGTTCCTCCTCTTCCGGTATGGAGTCGCACAGTACAGTGGCCCCCACGCGCACCTGCGCCTGTCCCTCTTCCAAATGCACGGTGCGAATCGTAATGCCCGTGTTGACCTGACCGTTGAAGCGCAGCATGCCCACACATCCACCATACCAGCGCCGCGCCGAATTTTCCAATGCTTCGATCTGCTGCATAGCCGCCGGCTTAGGCGCCCCCGTCAGCGTCACGGCCCACATATGCGAAAGCAGGGCATCAAAGCCGTCGCACTCGTCCTTGAGCTCGCCCGTGACGTAGTCAACCGTGTGGATCAGCCTTGAGTACAGTTCGATCATCCGCCGCCCTTCTACGCGCACGGAGCCAGCTTTGCAGATCCGCGCTTTGTCATTGCGATCGACGTCGGTGCACATCGTCAACTCAGCTTCGTCTTTCTGCGAATTGAGCAATGCGAGAATCTGTTCGGCATCTTCAATCGGCGTGCTGCCGCGGCGGATAGTCCCCGCAATAGGGCACGTTTCAACCCGCTGGTTCTCAACGCGCACAAACATTTCCGGCGAAGCCCCGACTAGCTGCTCGCCGCCCAAGTTGATGAGGAATTCATAGGGACTCGGATTCGTCGTGCGAATATTCTCAAATAGTTCGCTCGGCGTTCCTGCATACCCCGCGCTCAATACCTGGCTCGGCACGACTTCAAAAAAGTCGCCGCGCTGCGTGCCGGCAATCACGGTGCGAACTTTGTCGGCGTACTCACCCGACGCGTGGTCACTGCGCACCGCGCTCGGCTCTCCGCGCACGGCCTGCGCTTCTCCCGTTTCGCGCGGCAGCCCTTGCGTAGACGCCCCCTCGTAGCAAAAGTCGTACGCATAGCGCAGCGCCTGCTCTTTACGATGATCCACGACAATGAGCTCGTCGGGCACAAACAGATGGAGGTCAGACTGATCCTCTGCCCGCTCGTGCCGCATATCTATCGGCTCAAACTGGAATACCAAATCGTATCCCAGCGCGCCGTAAAATCCCAAATGCGGCTCGTTCTCGGATCGCATCTGCTGCACGAGCGCGCGCAGCACGCTAAAAATGGTCGGCTGCTTAGAGCGTTCTTCCTCGCGAAAGTGAGTCGGCATGGGCTGAACACAACCGTGCAGCTGACCGTCCATTAACTCTAGGTCTTCAAGGTGTGGATGTCCCTCTAAACCCGCGCGAAATATGTCCAGCAGCACGAGACCCCTCTCGTTTAGCGCGCGAAACTCAAACGCGCGCTGGCGCGCCTTCAATTCTACGGGTGGATTGATAAAACCGATATCCCACCGACTGTAGCGCCCGGGATACTCGTAGCCGCTAGCGAAGAGGGCGCCCCGCCGACGATTGAGCCCGTCGAGCACGTCTTGGAGCGGCGTTTCAAGCGTCAGCTCTTCAACCGATCGGATCACCTGGATACCGCCTTGCGTTTCGTATGTATCCGTCGCTTTCATCTCATTCCCGTGTCACAAAAAAAAACCGCGAACGCCCTGGCGTCCGCGGTGTCGATTTCAGTGTGTATCAGTCACGCTGCTAAGTGGACGCATCTATCGCTCTGTCAGCATACCAACGCCACCAAGCACTGCTCTGTATGGGTAGTCTTGCATTCATAAGTGAACTTTAAACTAAACGACCCCACACCCCTTGTCAAGATCACAAGGCGAGGGCCTATCTCCCTGTTGAATAATACTTTACGCCCTAGTCTGAGCGAGCGACAAATCAGCCAACCGGACGCATCGTAGCAGGCATGCAGCTGCGCACCATCGCCGAAGTCTACGCCTGCGATGATGCACAGGCTCAGTTTGTGCATGACTTCGCCGCTGCCTTCAGCAAGGTCATGCACTTGAATCACTTTGACCTGGCGTAGTTTTGAGCGCTGCATACGCACGCAGAAGGGGTGGCCATCCGCACAGGTGACCACCCCTTTTCTGTTTTGACCGACGCATCCATTCTCCATTATCTTTGATGCAGCAGGAAACGAGCTAAAGCAAAGCGGCACAGCCCGCACTATATCGAGGATCTACGCCCAAACCGTGTCCAATCACCGCCCCACGCGCATACTCTTCCTAGCCCGACGCTACCCGCCGAGCATCGGTGGCATTGAGACCCATTGCCACGAACTTTACACGCGCCTCGTCAAACAGGCCGACGTACGCCTCGTTGCTCTGGGACACCGCTCTCTACTGCATCTTGCCTGGTTTCTACCCTACTGCCTGTGGACTACTTTTTGGGCCGTGCTCCTGCGGCGGAGCGACGTGATCTACTTTGCCGACGGCGTCGCCGGATTTATCGCACCCTTTGTCCGCCCTTTCGGCCCAGCCCGCTTTGTAATCACGATTTACGGGCTCGAGATGACCTACAAAAACCCCATTGCCCGCACCCTAATGCAGGCCGGAGCTCGCGCGTGCGAGAAGGTGGTCGTCATCAGCCAAAACACCTATCGTATTACTGCCGACGTCGGCATTGACGAGAGCACGCTAGAGACTATCTACTTGGGCGTAGAACCGACGACTTTACCCGATCAACAGCTCGTGTCCGTGCGCCAGCGTTTTGAAGCACAGCACGGCGTTCGCTTTGGCGAAGATCGCGTGCTCTTCATGTTTGGCCGCCAAGTTCGGCGCAAGGGCATGGCCGATTTTATTGAACAGGGCATGCCCCTACTCGACGACGACGTCAAGCTAATCATAGGCGGCCAAGGACCAGAGGCAGAACGCATCTCGGCCGCCCGCAACAGATTGGGACTCGAAGAGCGCATCATCGTGCTCGGCCGCATTCCCGACGACGAGCTGACGATGCTGCGCTACACCTGCGACCTCTTTATCATGCCCAATATTCGCGTGCCCAACGACGTCGAGGGCTTCGGGCAAACGCAGCTCGAATGCATGCACGCCGGCATGCCGGTCGTCGCCTTTGCCGTAGACGCCCTCACCGAGAGCGTGCGCGAGGGAGGCCACCTCATTGAACCCGACGACTACGCAGCTTTTACCGCGCAGGTCCACGCCTACTTTGCACTCGACGAGGCCGAACGAGAAGGCGTGCGTCAATCGTGTCGCGCCTACGTACGCGCCAACTACACCTGGGACGCGGCTGCGCATCAGTATATGAACGTCTTTGAAGGGAGAGAGGCCCATGCGCGTTGAACAGCTCGACACACCGGCGCTCTGCGTCGACTTAGACGTGTTAGAAAAAAATATTTCCGACCTCCAGAGCGCCTGTAATGCGCTGGATATTCCCCTACGCGTGCACACTAAAACGCACAAGACGCCGGCCATTGCCCAAATGCAAATCCGCGCCGGTGCCATAGGCATTGTCAGCCAAAAAATTGGCGAAGCCGCCGCGATGGCAGACGCAGGCATTGAGGATATCCTCATTCCCTACAACATCGTCGGCGCGCACAAGCTTGAGCGCCTGAGCCAGCTTGTGCGCGAAAGCGATAGCACGATTACCGTAGCAGCCGATTCTCCGACAACCGTCGAAGGACTCTCTGCTCAAGCCAGCGCAGACGGCTGCACCTTCCGAGTGCTGGTCGAGATGGATACGGGAGGACACCGCTGCGGCACCCAATCACCGCAGGACACGCTGCAACTGGCCCAGCGCATAGACCAACTCCCCGGCTTGGACTTTATGGGGGTGATGACCTACCCCAGCAGCGAACGCGTGCGACAAATCCTGGCGGAGGTCCGCTCGCTCATGGACGGGGCCGGACTCCCCCTGCACATTATCAGCGGAGGGGGCACTGGCTCGGAGGAAATCTCTAAATCGCTGGGCTGCACGGAAACGCGCATCGGCTCGTATGCCTATGAGGGCATGACCCGCGTGAGCAAGCGCGAAGATTTAGACCCCGATCGCTGCCCGCTGCGGCTGCGCACCACCATTGTCAGCACAGCGCGGCCCAATCAACTGATCGTCGACGCGGGCCAGAAGGCCTTTACCAGCTATCCACCTACGCCCTACGGCTACTGCCTAGAGCATCCCGAAGTTTTTATCAAAGGAATGTCCGTGGAGCACGGCCACGTGGACACCACCGAATCATCGCATACATTTACCGTTGGCCAGCAACTCTCCTTTATTCCCCTACACGGTGGCATGACGACGAATTTGCACGATCGCCTATACGCCACGCGCGATGGAGAAGTCGTGGACGTATGGGAAGTGGCCGGACGCGGAAAGAGCCAGTAACATTTCAATTCAACGAGGACTGTCATGGAAATTGAACCCCAACCGCAAATCTTCGATGCCGACGAGAGCAATTTCGAAGAACTCATTATGCGCGGCTCCGAAGAGCGCGTTATCGTTATCGACTTCTGGGCTCCGTGGTGCGGACCCTGCAAGACGCTGGGCCCCATCATAGAAGAAGTCGTCACCTCGCTCGGACCGGGCATTGCACTGGCCAAAGTCAACGTAGACGAAAACCAGCAGCTAGCTATGGCTTTTCGCGTGCAGGGCATTCCAGCCGTCAAGATTATCCACCAGGGCAAGCTGGTGCAGGAATTCACCGGCGCCGTGCCCCGCGAACAAATTGAGGCGATCCTGCGCCCGCTGGTCCCCAGCGCGCCCGAACCAGATATCGAACCGGCCGAACAGGCCGAACAGCGCGCGGCCATGGGCGATCTGGACGGAGCGGCCATTATTTACAAGTCAATCTTGGAAGAACAACCCGACGACGGGGACGCACTGCTCGGCCTGGCCCGTATCAGTCTAAAGCAGGGGCACATAGACGGCGTGCACGAATTCGTCAATCTCATCGAACAAGGCACGCCGCAGTATCAGCAGGCTCAAGCTCTGCTAGCGCACATTGAATTTGCGCAAAAATGCCAGGCAGCCGGCGGTAAGGCGGCCTGTGCACAGCGCGCGCTGGCCGCACCCGACGATTTAGAATCGCGCTACCAGATGGCCTGCTGTCAGGCGGCCGAAGGACAGTTTGAAGAGGCGCTTTCGGCCTGGCTCAGCATCGTCGAACGCAAGCCCGACTTCGCCGAAGGCGCGGCCAAAGACGCCATGGTCGCCGTATTTCACCTGCTCGGACGCGATAACGAACTCGTATCTAGCTACCAGCGCAAACTCTACCAGACCCTCTATTAATCTACGGGCCGCGCAGCACAAAACGCCGCGCGGCCCGCCTGGCTGGAATGGCCTAAAAAGTCCGCTGATGCCGCCGAAATAGAAGCGCAGCCCTATTCGCCCGTAGCCACAAAGATCTTCGAGTCAGCCGCGCCATAGTAGAGCAGCCAGCGCTCGGCGTGGTAGACCAAGCCTTCGACAAAGACAACTTGGTTTACCTGCCCCTCCCGTTCACTCACCTCTTCGGGTTCCAAAAACGGCGCGTCAAGACGCCTGAGCACGCGGCGTGGGTCGTTCGAATCAAACACGGCGGCTCCAACGGCGTAGCGCGTATCGGGCCAGCGCGCGGCGTTGTATATCAAAAGAATCCCCTCGTCGGTCAGCAGCGGCGGTGGTCCCGGCTCAACCAGACGCGAATCGAACAACCCTTCGCGCGGCGAGAGCACGGGCTCGGGATCTAGCTGCCAGCGTACTAGGTCGGTCGAACGGGCCAACCACAAGTGCGTATCGCCAAAATACATCAGGTACTGGCCATTAATGGGCACGTCGAGTATGGCACCCGACTTGCTCCACTCCAACTCGGGAAACAGCACACCGTGCTTTTCCCACGTCTTCAAATCGGCCGAAGAGGCCAAGCATAGCCGCGCGTTAGTACCGTCGTATCCGGTGTAGGTCAGCCAGTAGCGACCCTCCGCTTTTACTACGCGCGGATCTTCGCACCCGCCGGGCAGCTAGTAGTCCTCGCTCGCCGACACAATAGGCTCGGCATCACGCGTAAAGTGCAGCCCGTCTTCGCTCGTAGCCAACCCAATTCGACTAGTTCCGTTCCAATGTCCCGCCCCGGAAAAATCTTCGGCGCGATAGAGGAGATGGACTCGACCGTCGCGCACAATAGCAGCCGGATTAAATACATCTTTGGCCTCCCAAGATTCTCCCTGTGGAGCCATGATGGGATTGCCCTCCCAGCGAACAAAGTGCAAATCATTTATTCGCAGCGACTTCATTAGTCGGACCCTCTACGCCACTAGCGCATCGGCACCGAATATCATGGGAAAGCGTTCACCCGTGCTACGCAAGCGCGTTGCGCCGTCCATATAGGCAATGCTGAAGGCGCGCCGTGACTGCCCGCTGGGGTTGATGCCCGAGCGGTGTAGCAGCAGATTGTGCAACAAGATAACTTCACCGGGTTCTGCCTCTAGGTCGACCACCGAATCTTCTGGAGCGTAGTGGGCCAACTCTTCGGCCGAGGGAAAGTGACGCTCGGCAATAACGCCGTGACGATGACTCCCCGGTATGACCTGCATGCAGCCATTATCCCGGGTCGACGGATCTAACGCCGTCCATACGGTAACCGTCGGCATCGTATCGACACCCCATCCCCATCCCACATCCTGATGCCATGGCAGTTCCGTGCCGCGATCGGCCGGTTTGTTCATAAACATGGCGCGATAGATAGATACGCTCTCTCCCATGTAGAGACGCGTGATCTGGCGAAATAGCGGATGCTGCATATAACGCAGAAAGAGGGGATCCTGCTCTAAGTCCATGATCTTTCTATAGGCCAGCGTAGGCCCCTTGTGTCCCACCGTTTCCAGGGGCGTGTTCCCATATACGCCATCTTCGCTGTCGAGCTGAAATCGCATGTGCTCATAAGGCACCTCGCCCAGCATAATTGCGTCAATCCGCTCCTGCAGCGCACGCAGCGAGTCCTCTTCAAGCACACGCCCCAAGTGCACGTAACCGCGCTCTTCAAACTCTGCGCGCTGCGGATCTGTAAAGACCTGTTCCATTTTCCTATCACCTTCTATCTGGGGATGTATTCTACCGATTAGCTTATTGGTTAACCAATCCGCACCGAGGTGTCAATCGCACGGCTTGTCGACACCTAGTCGCTTTCTTAGCTTGCCCGTCACAGATACGAAGTCGGATTCGAAAGAGTGTTTACCGTGCCTCAAAGCAACCATCCCAATGTGCTCGTCCTGATGTGCGACCAGATGCAGCACAGCCGCATGAACTTTATTGACCCGATCGCACACACGCCCTTTCTCAACGACCTAGCCGCAGAGAGCGTCTACTTTAAGAATGCCTACACCTGTCACGGACAGTGCGTACCAGCCCGCGCCGCCTTCCAGACGGGACTCTACCCACACGAGTGCGGCGTTATGGTCATCTACGGCTTTCACGGACACGGGGCGCGTCTGACTCCAAAGTATCAAACGCTGGGCCACTGTTTTAAAGAAGCCGGCTATCAAACGGCCTATTTTGGCAAAACGCACTTTGGCGTGCCCTTAAACCAATTAGGCTACGACACCGGCGTTGTGCACAGTCCCATCGACGACGACGAAGCCGAGAGGCTGGGCACGCGGCACGTGCCCAAGCCGTTGAGGCCAGACTATAGGGCCTGCGATCAAACGGTCGATTTTCTGCGATCCTACCAACCCAGCGACAAACCGCTCTTTCTCACGTTCTCAACCAATTTGCCCCACCCGCCCTTCTTTACCGAGCCGCGCTGGGCCGAACACTTCCGCGCCACCGAACTCGACTTGGCGCCCAGCTACTACGAGGAAACCTTCGCCGACAAGCCGCCCTTTCAACGGGAGCACGCGCTCGACGGCAACCACGGCGCACTCGACGAACTAGAACAGCGCCGCGAACTGGCGCAGTACTACACCATGATCGCCGAAATGGACAGTCACTTTGCGCGCATTAGAGCCGAGTACGAACGCCTCGGTCTGTGGGACGACACAGTCGTGCTCTTTATCGCTGACCACGGCGATATGATGGGCGCGCACCGCATGCGCCTCAAAGGCACCCTGCCCTACGAAGAGCTATACCGCATTCCCTGCATGCTCAAACTCCCGCGCGGCACCCGCGTCGCGCGCGCAGTCGTCGACGACCTCGTCTCTTCTGTCCGAGCACCCGCCACGCTCCTTAAAGCGGCCCATATCAACGTGCCGGCCCAGTTTCACAACGGCGATTTTTACGATGCGCCCTTTCAGACAGAAGCGCCCGAAGGCGAACATATATTTTTTGAACACTACGCCGCCTATTGGGGCCTCCACCCCTTCTATGCGATACGAGACCGCAGCTTCAAGTATGTTCGCTACTACGGCGACGATGCCTGCGAAGAGATGTACGACTTGGAGAACGACCCGCGCGAACTGCACAATATCGCGGCCAATCCACAGTACGGAGCCCAGCGCAGCGCGCTTGCCCAGCGGGCCGATGCGTGGTGGCGTGAGACAGGAGGTCGCGACCTAGCCTACTACGAGTCGGCCGACTTTAAAACCAATACACACAACCGCGTTTAGCGCGCTATACTGAGGGGACCGAACATGCTATACGAACTGCGCACCTACCTCATACCCAGCGGCCGCATGGACGACATTCTCAATCGCTTTGAGGATGTCACCATGCGCTTATTCAAAAAATACGATATGGAAGTCGTCGGCTTTTGGACGGTTATCAAACCCGAAGACAAGTACGCCCTCGTCTACCTAATGCGCTACAGCGACGAAGTGGCCATGGAAAAAGCCTGGGCCGCGTTCCGTGCCGACAGCGAGTGGATAGAGACGCGCGAACTCACCGAGGCCAATGGTCCCATTGTCGAAGAAGTTATCTCCGAACATCTCATACCAACAGCTTTCTCACCCATGCAGTAAGATTTTTTACTAGGGAAGTCTAACTATTATCGACCAAACTTTGTTTAAAGACATTTCCATTGGTTTAGCTAAGCTATGCATCCTTAACGCACATAGCCCAAAACCTTGACTGACTGTAAAGATGCTGATCCCATGCCATTCAGAATATCCAGAAAAACACGCCAACAAGAAATCCAACCAACACCCAGGTTCCGAGAAATCCGATCACAGTAAGAGCACTGGGGACTGGTATCTCAAAGTCGGGGTGTTTTAACAGCACGTTTCGGGGTGCCGGCTCAACACTAGAAGGTAACGTGAAAGGGACTGTTTCGGGTTCATCTTCTTGAATTGGAGTGCGAATGCACTCATAAAACTTGTCTAGCTTTGACTGCTCTTCTCTCGCAGTGTAGATACTAACTATCACCAGCGTAGCCATCCCAGCGATGGTGTAAAAAATCATCTGCCAAGGTAAGTATAGTTTACTCTCAAAGACCATCATTTCAGGCAAAATCGGAGCAACACTCTGGTTAAAGTCCCAGATACTCCAACCAAACAACTGTAATTCGCTAGTGAACAAGAGCGTAGCGAATGCTGCTAGTGTGCCCGCCCAAGCACCAGCAGCTGTCGCCCCACGCCAAAACAAGCCACCCCAGAAAGCGACGGCCATCATAGACGAAACTTTCCAGAAAATTTCCAGACCAGAAACCACTGACTCAAGTGTAAAAGCGAAGAAAATACCCAGTAAAACAACAATTACAGACGCCGCTCGGCCAACAAAAATGTAATGCTTATCCGGCATATTAGGCGCCACATAGGACTTATATATGTTCTCCGTGAACAGGGCCGCAGATGTCACCATAAGGACGTCGCATGTGCTCATCACTCCAGCAAGCAGAGAAGCAATAAACAGACCGATTAGTCCTGGCATGATCTGCGGTAACAAGTCCCTAGCCATCAAGCCGTAGATCTGATCGGGCTCGATATCGCTTCCCATATACAAACCGATAGCACACATGCCGACAATGACCCAGGCGACCGTGCACACCCGCTTTATCAGCATACCGCCGGTAAATCCGACACGACCCTCTAACTCCGTTTTTCCAGC
>CAXGPR010000026.1:0-44514 GCA_964011675.1 uncultured bacterium | reverse complement strand
AGGGCGATGATTTTCACTGCCCTAGATGTGGCCGAAGGCCTCACAGCATCTGATACGGTGCGGATTGAGGTGCATTCAAAACCGCGAATCGTTGATTTTCCCGACACCATTCGCTTTGAAGAAGATCAGCTTTATCAGGCCCTGGACTTTGACGCATATGCCAAAGATTTAGATCATGCCGTGGCAGATTTGGTGTGGGAGACGTCCGGTGCGGCACAACTGTATGTCGACGTAGACTCTCAGACTCATATCGCGACATTTCGACCTGATCCAGATTTTTATGGTCAACGACCTGTTGCTTTTACAATGCGCGATCCCACGGGGTTGGCCGACACCGTGCAGACTATTGTTGAGGTCATTCCTGTGAACGATCCTCCAGAAGGGCAATTCCTCATGCCCATCTATCCCGCAGTCGGTGGGGAGGCGATTGCTATTCCCTTTGAACGCATCGTAATTGACCGGGACGATCCGATTGAATCAATGCAGGTCTTTCTTGAGGTCGAAGGTCCGATTGGGGCACAGGTGGTGGATGGGCACGTGCTCGTCAGCGGGTTACAGGCGGCGCGGGGTATTGTGCACATAACTGTACAGGATACCTCTGGAGCCCGTACTTCTACCCGTCAAGTGGCCATTGTCTTAGCTGAAGGCGAAACCGTGGGGCCCGAACTAGCTCAACTAGCCGAGGTCAGGTTTCGTGGGGGACAAACGGCTACGGTTGACTTGAATGCGTATGTGATTGATGACAGCCCGGTCGAGGAATTGGGTTGGTCCGTGCAGGCCGATAGCGGGCTAGTTGCTTCTATTTCAGCAGGCGTGCTCCAGATCAGCGGTGAAAGCGGTTTTGCTGGTTCGGGATATCTTGATATTGCGGTGATTGATCCCGAGGGAAACGTAGATGAGCGCACTGTGCGAGTCAGTATCTTGCGAAGCGAAGACGATCTCGGTCCGCGCCTCAGCACAGTGGCTAAAATTGGCCTACGAGAAGGGGAAACAAGCCGGTTTTTATTGGATGCTTGGGTTGCAGATCCCGATCACAGCGATGAGAACCTGAGCTGGACCTTCTTTCCGACGCAGGGAGTTGAAGAGGTATTTGACGTAGCAATGCGCATGTTGAGCGTAAGTACAACCGATGCCTATACGGACCCAGCAGAGCTTCGCATACGCGTGAGCGATCCCCAGGGAAACAACGACGAGGCCGTTATTCCTGTCTTCTTAGCGCGCAACGGTGAGCCGCCGCAGTTGGCAGAATTTCCTGCGTTTAGCTTGGAGCACATTGAAGAAACTGTGCGCGTCGATTTAGATGACTACGTCTATGACGACGTAGATCAAGAACGTGAACTCATATGGCAAATAGATCCCGAGCCAGGGATTAAAGTTCAGTTCAATCGCGTAACTCATGATCTAGTTTTGGAGCGTGATGGAACAGAGAACAGTGCGTTGACAGAGACACAGGTTGTGGTGCGAGTTACCGATACGGATGGACTCGTGCGTACCGGCTTGCTAACGATTGGACTCCCTCCGCTCTTTTCGCTTCAGCCGCTGCCCGAGATCGAACTGATTGCTGGAAGGATGGATTCGAGTATCGTGCTGCGGGACTACGCGGTGATAAGAGCCGGCGGTCCCACGCCGCAACTGGCGTGGAGCGTTCGCGCCGAAGGACGCATAAGCGCTGAAGTAGACAGCGAGACATCGCGCCTCTATTTGACGCTAAGTGATCGAGAATTTACAGGTTCTGAAACGCTTGTCGTTGAAGCAACAGATGCCACGGGCCGCAAGAATACAGTAAATCTAAAAGTGGTGGTCAACGGCATGGGCTTGTCGCCTCAGGTGCGTCCCCTGCCGCGGATTGAGGTGGAAGAAGGGCTGGTCGATACGACCATTGACCTAGACGATTACGTAGTAGACGACGATACCGACGATGCTCTGGTCTGGTCCGCTAGCGGGCAGAGCGCATTGATTGTCTCAATTGATTCCGCAACGCATATAGTGACTATTGATGCTAGTGCGGCTGGTCCCTCGATCGAAAAAATACAGTTTGTCGTGCGTGACCCGGCCGGGAACACGGAGCTGGCGACAGTCGAAGTCGTCGTGCTGCGGGGGGGCATGGCCCCCGAAATTTCCGCGCTACCTCAGATTTTACTCACAGCAGGTAATCCCGAGCAGCAAATTGATCTGGCGGTCTTTGTGCGCGATGTGGATACGCCCAATGAAGACCTTGTTTGGAGTGTAGAAGCAAAGGCGGGGATTACGGCTCGCCTGGAGGGCACGCGTCTATTTGTCTCCGTGCCAGTGGGGCAAAGCGGCACCCGCCTGTTGCCTGTTGCGGTGCGCGATCCCCAGGGGAATATGGCAGAAGCTTCCATAAGCGTATTGATCGAACAGGATGTGCGCGCGCCCGAATTTTCTCTCACAGTGCAGAGACATCCCGTATTCAGTGAGCTAATAGAAATCGTCGTTATGCCAGATGAGGAATTGGTCGAACCTCCTTCCATTCGCGTGCACGGTCAGGATCTAGAAGTCGTGAGTCGCAGCGATAGCACCTATGCCGCATCCTACGTGCACGGTCCCGGGGAGGATACGCAGTATGTAGAGGCGGTCGTACGGGGACGAGACCGCGGTGGGAATGAAGGGGTTCGCCGCCAAGAGGTTGGTCTGTATTGGGTCGACCAGATGGGTGGGAACGTGCAGAGTCCTGATTTACAGCTCATGCTGAACATACCCAACTCGGCGGCACAGCCCGGTCAAATGGCCATTATATATCGCGTCCATCCGGATGAGGTGCCGGAGGGAACCGAGGGGCAGTCCGTCTATTCGATTGACCTGCTCGGCGGACGTGCGTGGGGTGCGCCGGTTACGCTCAACTTTATATCCAGCGCACAGAACGACGAGACGCAGGGCGTTTTGTTATGGAACGAAAGCGAGCAGCGCTGGGAGCCTCTGCCCACGCGGGGAGATGATATGACCGGCTGGCTCGCTGTGTCTATCGACAAGCCAGGGCTCTATCGAGTCGGACGGGTTTCGGCTGACGACGTGCAGGCGGTTCCCGATCTGTTGGTTTACCCCAATCCCGCTCTTATGGCAGACGTGGAAATTATTCGGTTCGAATACGGCCTGAAGTTTTCGGGGGCCGTGCGCATCCAAATTTTCAATGCGCTGGGCCAATACGTGCAGACAGTTGTGGACGAGTTTCAAGAGGTCGGCTTATGGAGTGCGGGTTGGGACGGTATAAATCACGAGGGACGTCGGGTCGCTGCCGGCGTGTATTATGTCAAATTGATTGCAGGTGGACAGCTCTATCACCGTCCAGTGATCGTGCTTCGATAGGTTGATACGCGGTATGATTATGAAGCGATACGCAAAAAGATTTGGGTTGCTGTGTAGTTTTTGGGCTTGGCTCTGTCTGGTGCATCCGGTATCGGCTGGCTTGAACGAGTGGACTCGCATAAAGGATGGAGTTGACTCTTCGGTGAGTCGATTGGCTTTTCATCCAGGCCGTCCCGATACGCTCTTTGCTGGAGCGGCCAGCGGATTCTACCGGAGTGAAGATGCTGGAGATACGTGGCAGCCCAGCGGAGTGCAATTGGTTGATCGAAGTGTGCTGTGTATAGCGGTCGATCCGTCTCGAGCTACGCGACTGTATGCGGGGATCAATAACGGTCTGCTGATAAGCGATGACGGAGGGCGTCAATGGCGTAGCGCATCAGGCATTTCGAGCGGGGTGCTTTCGGTGGGAGTTGGTTCGCAAGGGAGCGTATTTGTCGGGACGTTTGGTCAGGGGATTTATCTGAGTGAAGACGCCGGTGAAACCTGGCGGGCAGTGGGTGAAGACACTCCCTTTGATATTGTATTTGCCATAGCTGTTCATCCCTTTCAAAACGATACCATCTACGCGGGTACTAGCGGTGGTCTTTTTATTAGCCATGACGGGGGAACGCGCTGGGAACCAGTGGTCGATCTAACCGGTATGAGTATTCACAGTATCGTGCTATCTGATCAACTGGAGGCGAGTGAGTTTATGGCCGTGGGTACATATGGTGCTGGAGTTTTTATAAGCGAGGATAGCGGCTCCCGCTGGCGCGTGGCTAATGAGGGATTATCGGACCTGAATGTGCGCTCCGTCGCGCTGGATCCGGATCGCTCTGAGTTGCTGTATGTCGCAACGGCGGCGGAGGGATTTTTCAGGTCTAAAGATGCCGGACGGAGCTGGACGTCGATTAATAAGGGCCTGGCGGATCTGAGTGCGCGCTGGATCGGCGTTATTCCAGGCGGTGAAAAACGCATCTTTGGACTCACGCGTATGGAGGGTATTTCGACCATTCGATTCGCTCCTGAAGCGCGTTTTCGTCTCGGCGCGGATCGGCTTGATCTGGGAGCGGTTGGCGTTGGACAGGCTCAATCTCTTCCGCTCGCTATTCACAACGAAGGCGACGCGTCCCTGATCGTCTCTAATATTAGCGTAAAACGCGAGAGTGCTTTTAGCGTCACGCCCGTTTCGCTCACCGTTGAGCCGGGTGAGACAGGTAGCGTCCAGGTACGATTTGAACCCAATACGTCGGGAACCGAATCTACGGATATGGTCCTGCGCAGCAATGATTTAGATCAGACAAGTGCGCGGGTCACGCTGGTGGGAGTGGGCGTTCAGGCCCGCTTGGCCGTTCAGCCGACCTCTTTGAACTTTGGCTCTGTTCGTATTGGTTCCTATGCAGATACGACCATTTTACTCAGCAATGAGGGCAATGCTCCGCTGGATTTGCGTAACGCTTTGTTTGATGATTCGGCATTTCGCGTGCTCAATCAGCTTCCCCCCTCGCTTGCCCCCGGGCAAAAAACGCTTGTGCGCTTGCGCTTCGTACCGCTAGTAGCTCGCGGAATTTCTTCGAGTCTGATTGTGTCGGCCGGCCAGGGAATCGTATGCGAAGTGCCGGTTGATGGTGTGGGGACGGCGGCCGATATCACGCTTTCGAGTTATACCGTCGACTTTGGAACCGTTGACTTGATGGGGGTGCGGGCTGAAACCGTAGAGCTTTCCAATAGCGGAAATGCCGACCTCAATATTTCTTCGCTTTCGATAGAGGGGGGGTCATTTTCTGTAGACGTTGAATCACCGCTGCGCATTGCCCCGGGCGGCGTGCGGGAAATAGGCATCCAGTTTTTTTCCATTGAAGCGGGCGTGCACAGCGGCATGTTGACAATTGAAAGCGATGCGCTGGGTCGCTCGGCCCGAACGACAATCCAACTCTTAGGTGCCGGTGGGGCACTTTCTCTCAGCGCACAGGAGCCGATTTCGGCGGGAAGCGGAGCGGCCGATTTACTCGTTGCCGATTTTAATGATGATGGAAAACCCGACCTCGCCCTGGCTGACAGCGCGGGGGGGCAGGTGCTTATCCATTTGAATGATGGGCAGGGTTCCTTTGCCAATGCAAGGGCTTTTCCCGAAGGAAACGCGCCTTATGCACCTTGGGATCGTCCCGTTGCCTTGGCCGCGGCGACTCTTTTTAATGGATCGTTAGATCTTGTTGTTGCAGACCCCATAGCCCGCTCCATTTCGCTGCTTTCTAATGACGGGCAGGGGGGATTTATTGGAGACCGCAACGACATATACATTGGCCATGCGCTGGCCGATGTGATTGCCGCCGATTTTGACGCTGACGGAGATGAAGATCTGGCTACGGCGAACTGGGACGACGCCTCGATAACCGTACTGTATAACGGGGGCCGGGGCACGTTTAGTTCGCGCAGTACCCTGCGCGTTCCCGAGGGGCCCATAGCGCTAGCCGCAAGCGACTTAAACGCCGATGATCGCCGTGATTTGGTTGTGGCCAACAGTTTAGATGGCACGGTTTCCGTGCTGCTGGCCGATCGACAGGGAGGTTTCATCGCGCGGACCGATTATGCGGTAGGCCTTGAACCCGTTAGCATACAGGTGCTCGATTTTGACGCCGATGGAGACAACGATGTTCTGGTGGGGAACCGAGTCTCACGCGAAGTAAGCGTGTTGGCCAATGACGGTGAAGGCCAGTTGGATTTGACGCAGCGCATCAATGTCGACCTGCCTATTGCGGATATGTATTTTGCCGACTTAACCCGAGATATTTATAGCGATTTAGTCGTAGCTGGTCCCGCGGGAGAATACATTGCCTTTTTGGAAAACGAAGCCGGTGAGGGCTTTGTGGTGCGCGATATTATCGCTTCCCGAGTGCCTCTGAGACGCACGGCGATACTGGACGTCAACGGGGATGGAGCCAACGATATTGCAGCGCTGTCCTCTGCCGACGGGCAAATGCAGATCTTCATAAACGAAGACGCGCGTTTGGGAGATCCCCCGCATCCGCCAACCGCTGTGGAAGCCCGAGATCTGGGGCGTGACCTAGGTCGCCAGATCGAGGTTGTATGGAAGGCACCGGAACTGGATGAACAGCTTGGTAGGACGACTGGATACAGGATCTTTCGCTCCAATGTGCGAGAGGGGTCGTATGAGGCCATCGACACACTCACCGCGGGAACGCGCAGGTTTGTCGATCCGGCCGCCACGCTGGCAGATACCTTTTTTTACTACGTAATTTCGGGAAATGCAGGTGTCGAGTCGGCTCCATCTGATACGGTATCAGCCGTATCTCAGCCTTCGCCCTTTTTTGAGCTAGAAGTTGTTAACGAGAAGCACTTTAGCATTGGAGATACGCTGCTGGTCCGAGCCTATATCGTGCCCACTGCGCACGTCCTTACGGGAGTCTCTCTCTACATGAGTTATGATGCGGAGAGCTTAAATCTGATTGACGTGCGGACAGATTCGCTGGTAAGCGCAGAGAGCGAAGATTTTACCTCTGTTGTGCCCTTCAAATTGGCCAGTGAGTTTGAGGGGCAATCCATACAGAATGAACTGCATGGGAACGGGTTGGGTAAGGTGAATTTGTCCCTCGTGCAGAGTATGGCTAACCCGCTTATCAATTCTGGAGTGGACCCCGTACTATTGGGCGAACTGCGCTTTGTTACCCCGGTTGATACGATTGCGCTGATCAGCATTGATGACGAACCCGAACTCAATCGCAGCAGTGCCGTAGTCAACAGCGCCGGTGATTGGATTCCACCCTTTATTCCAGAACGACCAACGGAAATTGCCGTACGAGACTATTCGGTGCGGGGTAGGGTTGGCCTACAAGGTAGGAGTGACGATGTGCAGGTGTCTCTGTTTTTTTACGACGATGAAGATGTGCTGCTTACTTCGCCCATTAACGACGAAGACCGCTTTAGGACGGGTATACAGCATACGCTTGACGAGGCAGGTCAGTTTGACCTAGGACAAATTCCACCGGGTGCGTATCGTCTACTCGTAAAGTCAGCAATTCATCTCCAGGGCCACGTGATCGGCGATAAGATTGAAGTTGGAGCCGAACTCGGCGATACGTTGCTAACGTTCGAATGGGTGGTCAGTGATACGAGTCAACTGCTCCCAGTCGGAGATGCCAACGACGACAACCGCATTAACTTGGCCGATTTTGGCATTTTAGTTGACCATTTCAATACTACCGTGGCAGCTGACAGAGATGCAGCACGGGCTGATTTTAACGGCGATAGCACAGTGGGTCTTGACGATTTTATGCTATTGGCGGAAAACTTTGGTCGCGTCGGTATGGAACGCACCTCGCTCGATGCGGCTAAGCCAGTCGCCGTGCACGCGCTGGTCTCTGTTGATGAACGAGGGGCCCTCAGGCTGGACTATCCGGAAGATATTACGGGCCTGTCTCTGCTCCTTTCAGAATGTGATGCGGCGTCTCTATCGCTCGTCCAATCACCGTGGAGAAGAGTAGCAGGGCAGATGCAGGCCTGGAATGAAGGAGACAACACGCGTCTGCTGGTTGCGCATCCTTCGTCGCAGCAGGCGTTGGAAGCCGTGCGCCAATTGTGGGTGCTACCGGTAGGAACGCAGTTGGTAGAAGGCCACATCCTGCGAGCTGATGGGACGTTGGTCCGCTTGCAATTAGATCAGAGTCCATCGCCGCCGCCTGTCAGCGCTCTGCTCCCGAACTACCCCAATCCATTCAATCCCGAAACCTCAATTCCCATTACCATAGGCGTTGGTGAAGGAGCTTGGGTAGACGTGGCTATTTACAACGGCTTGGGACAGAAGATGCGCACGCTCTATGCTGGAACGCTCCAGCCGGGTAAGCACGTTTTACAGTGGGACGGACGCGATGATCGCGGTGGAAAGGCGGCGACCGGAACCTATTTCTACCGGCTTAAAGTAGAAGGTAAGACGCAGGTACGTCGCTTGCTGTTGCTTCGTTGATAGATAATATTTGGCTCCATGCGCTTCACTTTTTTAATATTCACTTCGTGGGTCATAGGCTACAGTCAGCCGTGCATTGCTGCGAGTCCGGCGAGTGAAACAACCGTATATTCCAAACAGAGTCAGCTATTGGAACACGAGCGGCTAGAAGCGGTTTGGGTCGTGGACAGCGGCACGCTGCGCTACCGAGTATTGGCTGCTGATTCGCTTACTTCGACGGCATTGGAAAGTGCTGACCGCCTTTTTGCTCACATGCTCGCCGATTCTGTGGCAGAGGCCGAACCGCTCTTGCAGGAGGTCGGTGGGACAGGATCTCTGGCCGCTGTGCCCGCCGATATAGGCAGTTTGCTTGTAAAGAAGAAAAAAGCCCTTTTCTTTTCTATCCTCGAATCTATTGCCCGGTTTCACAACCAAACGATCATGGATCGCCGTCAGAGACTTTTGAGCTTAGACGACAGCGCATCAGACAAGCTGTTCTTACAGGCGATGGTCGAAAATTACGCGCTCGATCGGACCAATGGCGCGCTCGGCACGCGGGCTGATTCTCTGCGTGAACTGCTGCGACGGGTAGACGTGATACCGCTTTCGCTGGTGCTAGCGCAGGGAGCGATTGAATCGGGTTGGGGCACTTCCCGATTTGCCCGTCAGGGAAATAACCTGTATGGTCAGCGCGTTTGGCGCAGCGATATGAGGGGCATGACGGCGGCGGGTACTCAAACTTCGCGCTTTAGACTCGCGATTTATGATAATATTGGCGCTAGCGTGCGCAGCTATATGCGCAATCTCAACACCCATCCATCCTATGAAAAAATGCGCTCGTTACGAGCGCAAGCCCGGGCACAAAAGGGTCTAATTAGCGGCTATTCGCTGGCTGATGGACTGCGCAGTTACTCGACGCGTGGAGAGGAATATATCGCCGACGTTCAGCGTATGATTCGCACGAATGCACTTGAGGAGTTAGATGGGCAATATAGGTAGCAAGCTGTGAGATCACTAGTTATTACGGCTCTCTTGTTCTTATGCGCAGCAGCACATGGGGAAGCAAAGAGGCCTGGGTATACCACCGTGTTGCTCTATCATCGGTTTGATGAAAGCGCCTACCCATCGACTAATATCTCGGTTGAGAAATTTAGACAGCAGATGCAGTACCTGCGCGAAAATGGATACCGAGTCCTCTCCATGGAAGCGTTTAGAGCGCTTCTAACTAGCGGGGATTCCTTCCCGCATAAAACGGTGTTGATCACAATTGATGATGCCCACCGTTCTATTTACGAACGGGCGTTCCCCGTCTTGAAAGAATTCAACTATCCCTTCACTGTATTTGCCGATGCCAAACGACTCTACTCCAATGCGCCGGGTGCGCTGACGTGGGTCATGCTGGAGGAAATGCGCACATGGGGCGCCACTATTGCCAATCACAGCTACGATCATCCGCGGATCGGTCGGCCTCTGAAAGGGCAGACGCGCGAATCCTACGCAGCTTGGGTACGGGAAGACTTGCGCAAGGCGCAGCAGGCACTGGCCGACCACGACATGGCAAGCGACGTGCTCGCGTATCCCTATGGGGAATACAACGAGATGGTAGTTGAGATCGCGCGCAATTTGGGTTTTGCGCTGATGTTTGCCCAAGACGAGGGGGCTGTGGATGAATGGACGGATCCGCAGCGGATTCCTCGTTTTGCAATTGTGGGTAGTAACTTGGATATAGATCGCTTTGTGTTCAAGCTTAATACAGCGCCACTCCACGTAGCCGATGTGGAGCCCAACGCGGTTGAATTAGAACGGAATCCGCCAGACGAATTTGCTCTGCGCCTGCTCGACCCAACGCGCTACCGTCCGGGCGTCGTTAATATGTTCGTATCTGAGATGGGGCGCGTTGAAGCGACGTTTGATCGGGTCACGGGCGTATTTTCATATCGCTGTAGCACCGCACTGACGCGTCCAATGAACCGGCTCATTGTCACGGCACGGGAAAGGGAGAGCGGACATTTCTCTATGTTCTCACGCCTCTATTTTCGCCCATTTCACGAGCTTGGTGAACCCAATCCTTAGTGAGGTGCTTATTGCTGACGCTTCAGAACGTCCGTTTCCCTCATGCCGCGTTGTGCGTTGTGCAGCCCTGTCTTAAGGCTTGAGCGCCCAATTCACGCTTCTAAATGGCGTATCCGCTCTTCGGTTTCTGGATGCGAGGAAACTAGATCTTCCACGCCTGTTTTTTCACCTCTTTCTAAGGCACCGAGCTTTTCAAAGAAACGCACTAATCCTCTTGGATCATATCAGCCTTTCACAACGTAGCGAAGTCCGTAGCGATCGGCTTGGCAAAACGCGCGTTGCTAGGCTGGGCGCTTAGAGCGTATTTCCTCCCTTCGCTGACCAGCACTCGACCTAGTCGGTGACGCAGAGTTGTGCATCCAGCCACACTAATATGACCTGCGCGATCGTCGGCATCTGGACTGTTTACTTTTCTTTTTTAAAATTGATAACGCGCTTTTGGGGAGAGATATTGATTTCGTCAAAGACCGTGCCGCTGCGGGCCTGTAGCACATCACAGATGGTCAACGCAACATCGTTCGGCTCTATAGCGCAGGCATCGTCTTTGTCTGGGCGGAAAGTGAGTCCATCAAAAAAGGGGGTGCGGACCATACCCGGATTAACGAGCGTCACGGCAATGCCGTGACGAGCGGTCTCCTCGCGCAGGGCCTGAGCAAAGCCGCGCAGGGCAAATTTAGCCGCGCAGTAGATAGTGCCTTTTTGTGTGCCGCGCAGTGCTGCTTCCGATCCCAAGAAAACGATCCTGCCGGCGTGTCGCCTTTTCATAACGGGTAGCAGAGATCGTACTACGAGCGCATGGCTTGTAAAAACTAGGTCAATTAAGTCGCGTATTTGAGAGGGAGAAAACTGCTCTAACGTTCCGAAACGGCCTTGCCCTGCGCAGCACACAACGGCGTCCAACGGTGGATTAGTGCGCTGTATTTGGTCCATTGCCTGGGGAAGAGAGTCGAGGTCGCTCAGGTCTAATGCTATGGGGTAAAAGCATTCTGCCGCCTTTTGCGGACGACGGGCGATGCCGAGAACTGTATGGCCGGTTGCAAGGAGTTTATCGCGCAGCGCTCGGCCCATGCCGGAGGAGGAGCCCGTAATGAGTACGTTCACGGTGCTGTATCGCTTTCTAGCGTGGTGGATGGACAGGGGAAAAAAATACTCGGATCTATGTACTGCAAAAGCTCATCGCGACAGAAAGAGTGCAGCTGTTCTGCTAGTTCGCTGCGGTAGGATACCTGCCCCTCACTTTCAGCTAATCCCCAGGCAAAGAGCGGTTCGTCTGGGTAAAGCTTGTGCATGCGCTTGTACATGGCTTGGGGAAGGCGAAACTGGCCTAGACTCACGGAGTGTAGACTTTCGATGCGCAGTCGAGTAAAGACCGCTTTGAATAAGTTGCGGTAATTTTTGCGCCAGTTACGATGATACAGCAGAGGGTCGAAGCGGAGGCCGATCGGCCATCCGCGGTCGGCTAGCATGCCCAGAGCTTCGATTCGTTTTGTCACCGGCGGGGTGTTCACTTCCAGCCCATCGGCGATAGCTGAAGGCGTCAAGCTAAAGGCTACGACGCAGTTGTCTAGCGGCGTTCGGGCTAAGAGGGAATGGATACGTACGCTCTTGGTGCGCAGTTCTAGCGTCGCATTGGTACGCTGGGAGAAGAAGTCGATAAAACTCTTTGTAAAGTCTGTTATGCCCTCTAGAGCTAGACTGTCGCAGTCGTATCCCGAAAAGAAGTAGGGACGTTCTGAGACGGCTTGTTGAATCTGGGAGTCAATTGCTTCGTAGAAATCCTCGTAGTTGATAAAGATAACCATATGTGCGCTTCGATACATGCCCTGTAAAAAACAGTACCGGCAGTCGTATAGGCAGTTCAGCATGTGGGAAAAATAGAAGTTTTCCAGACTGCCAATGCCGTATCCTGCAGGCGTGGGTAGGACTCTCTGTCCCCGTTTTTCTGCCAGGATTAAAGAGGGTTGACGCTTCTGCAAGCGGAAATTTTGCGCTGCGCGATTAAAGACTTCGCCATAGTGTACGCAGGGAATGTGCTGTGCTTGACCAAAGCGTGCCAGCGTGGCCTGCGTGCGGGGATGAGACGCTACGGCCTCCTCAATGTAAATTGTTCGGAACATGTTTAGTAAGGAAGGTGAGATGGTTCGCCAAGGCGGGCTTCAAGGGTGTCGAGTACTTGAGCTGCGCTTTGCTCCGAATGATCTGGTGACCAGGGAGGCGTATCCGGTGCTACGGAATGCCACTGCTGTAGGAGCCGTCGTAGTCTATTTTGCTGCGTTTGACTGAATCGGTATTGACTGAGGGCGCGTTCAAAATATGGCGGGTCTGCCCGCTGCAGTAGCCAGACTGCTGTCAGTGATTCAAGCTCAGTTCGCATGTGTTCAATTATCGGGAGTAGGTCGCTTATCCAGCGTTCAACGCGCTGTCGGTCGAGGGTCTCCCATGGAGCCTCTTTGTTGTCGGATACAATCTTTACACTGTGCGATAGTTCGGCCGGTACGACGCGCTGTGCAGTCTGGAAAAAAGCACTGCCTTCCATGTCGAACAGGGTGTCAGATGGATAGTCAGCGCGGGGTTGATCAACGGTTTGCAGGACGGATCCATCACAGGGAGGAGGGATTGTTAAGGATGGAAAAAAAGGGGTGTTTGTCGCAGTATCTACGGCTTTTTGTACCCACAGAGATTTTCCCAAAGGGGCGGTTTTATGACCAGCAATACCCACGTTGAGCCAAGGACCAGGTTGGTCGGCAAATCGGGCGTAGGTGTAAGCAACAGCTGCAGCGGTTGCCGTCTTGCCAACGCCCGAAACAACGAGTCGCACTTGATTACCCGTATAAAGAGAAAATGGGGCAGAAGCATCGTGCATGCGTAGCGCATAGTGGTCCAATATAGGACGTGCTTCGGCTGGTAATGCCGTGTGTATATAAAGCATAGTAATCTTAATATACGGGGAGGAAAGCGGCCTCTCCAGTGCAGTTGACCACCTAGGGGGCAATTTCTACTTTCAACGGATACAAACACTATCAATGGGCGGCAACAAGCGCGCCCATATTACGCTTTTGGTTCATAGCTGGAGGACCGTATGAAAAACGCTTTTTTCAAAGGGCATGGGCTGGGTAATGATTACATTGCTATGGATCCTGCCGAACTTGATTTCAAGTTGACGCCGGGTAATATTAGAAAGATTTGTGACCGTAACTGGGGAGTGGGTTCCGACGGTATTCTTGCTCTGAACGACAGTAAGAAGGCAGATTTCGGCCTGCGCATTTACAACCCCGACGGTAGCGAAGCAGAGAAGTCTGGCAACGGCTTACGTATTTTTGCTCGCTATTTATATGCGACTCGTCGCGTTCGCAAAAAGTCGTTTACCGTGGATACCAAAGGAGGATTAGTCCACATAGATCTGGACTTAGACGAGCTGGGCGAGGCGAGTGCTGCCACGGTGGAAATGGGCCGAGCTACGTTTGAGCCCAAGGCACTGCCCTGTACGCTAAAAAGTAAAGATTTGATCCAGCGCCCCATCCAAGTTGCGGGTGAGCGCATGCAGTTTACCGGCGTTAGCGTGGGTAATCCGCATTGCGTTATCTTTCGGGATCGAGGCGAAAAATGGACGCGTCAGGAGTTGCTCGACTTGGGACCTGAGTTAGAAAATCACAGGCTTTTCCCTCGCAGGATTAACGTTCAGCTTGCGGTTCCCATTGGCCCCAACTCAATCTACATTCTCATTTGGGAGCGCGGAGCGGGGGAAACGCAGGCTTCGGGGTCCTCTTCCTGCGCGGCAGCCAGTGCGGCCGTGCGGCTGGGGCTGGTTAAAGCACCGGTTACCGTTAAGTCTCCGGGTGGGACGCTGCATATCGACGTTGACGAAAACTTCGATCTGACGATGAAAGGTCCCGTGCAAGAGGTGGCGCGCGGCACACTGAGTCCATCGTTTTTGCGCACGCTCCGCTAAGATGAAAAATGCGGCACGTCTGGCCGCCCAACTGCGCGTAGCTTGGACGCGGAAGCTGGTGCTGTGGTGGCAGCACTACAACGTTGAATATCTGCACTCGGCGCTGCGTGTGCCGCTCATTGAGGTTGTCGACGTCCGCTCCTATCTCGGCCGTTGGCACGGGGCCGAGCGCCGACTAGTTATTGCAGTGGCTCACATTGAAAATGACTCTTGGCTCGAGGTGCTCGATACGCTGCGTCACGAGATGGCCCATCAATTTGTCGACGAGGGGCTTGCCATAAGCGGAGAGTCCCCACACGGTCCAGCTTTCCGAAAAGCCTGTGAAAAGATGCGCTGCAGCCCCCGTGCGCAAGGGGCGTCTACCCCGTCTTGTCCATCCGCAGAGGATCGCCTGTTACAGCGTCTGCGCAAGGTTTTATCGCTGTCACAGAGCCCAAATGAAAATGAAGCAGAGGTGGCCGTTGCAAAGGCGCGCCACATGCTGCTGCGCTACAATGTCGATGTGGTGTCTCTCGATGCGGAGCGCCATTTTGGGCGACGATCTCTGGGGCCGGCCAAAGGTCGTCGCGCTTCTTACGAGCTCTGGCTATCTCTGATACTGCAGGACTTCTTCTTTGTCGAGACGATTTGGGCTGAAACGTATATTCCTGCCCGGAACCAGTCGGCCACTGTATTGGAGATCTACGGCACGGATGCAAATATAGAAATGGCGGCCTACGTATACGATTATCTTACCGGTTTGATGGAACCCCTTTGGGTGGCCTATCGACGCGCCGAGAGTCTTACGTCAAACCGAGAGCGGCAGCGCTATTGGTCGGGAATTCTAGAGGGCTTCTACCGGAAGCTACGCGAACGCGAAGCAGTGGAGCGCAAGAGGAATGAAGCTCTAGTCCGCTGGCAGGGAGACGAGAAACTACGCGCGTACTATCGATACGTAAACCCTCATGTGCGCGTGCGCTACGGGCGAGGTGTGCGCTCCAGCGAGGCGTATCAAGCCGGATTGGAAAAGGGCCGTCAGGTCGAGATCCGCCGACCCTTAGAGCAGACTGCGGAGAGAGTTGGGGGATATCTTGAGCGTGCTTAGCATACTTTTACCCCTTTTGCTGCTGTCGGTGCCTCTGCACGCGCAGTTTGGAAGCTTCGGTAAAAATAAAGTGAATTTTGCCCAATTTTCATGGCAGAAAATGGAAACGCCTCACTTTGATGTATTCTTTTTCGAAGAAGAGCGGGAGCTCGCTTCGTACGCGGCTCATATGGCCGAACGTCAGTATTTCGACCTCGAGAAGAAATTCACTCATACGGTCCAACGGCGCATTCCCCTCATTGTCTATTCGTCCCACATCTACTTTGAGCAGACCAATATCATACCGAACCTGCTGCCGGAGGGGGTAGCGGGTTTCACCGAATATCTCAAGGGACGCGTAGCCCTGCCGCTGAGCGGTTCGCTGCCAGACTTTGAGCGCGTCTTGCACCACGAATTGGTGCACGTATTTACCTTTGATCGAATTGCCCGTGTTTTAGAGCGCCATGGTATACACGATTTTCGCCCGGCCCCGCTGTGGTTTACAGAGGGCTTAGCCGAGTATTGGTCTAGTGAGTGGTCGACATTTGGCGATATGATTCTGCGGGATGCGCTTTTTGCTCGTCGGCTCGCCTCCATCGCTCAGATGCATTTTATCTACGGCACGTTTCAGATGTACAAAGAAGGCGAATCGATTTGTCACTTCATGGCTGACCGCTATGGGGAAGACGTCTTTGAGCAACTCTTCCAGAACTGGTGGCGCGCTGAGGAATTTGAAGACGTTTTTCTGCTGACGACGGGAGAGACGCTGGCCGCGTTTGACGAGGCCTGGCTCTACAGCCTGCGCAAGCGCTATCTGCCCGATATCGCTCAGAGTGATCTCCCTTCGCAGATGGCCTCCGTGCGCACGGGTGAGGGCTTCAACATAAAGCCTACGATCGTTCCTGGGGCAAATGATAGCCTGACGTTTGTCTATTTTACTAACTCGCAGGGCTATACCCAGATTGCGCTGCAGCGAGAAGACGAGGCACCAGAAATTATCGTAGCGGGAGAACGCCTGCCCGCGTTTGAATCTCTACATCCCCTCTCTACGACGATCGCCGTTGCATCCGATGGGAAGATGCTCGCCTTCTCTGCTAAAAGCAGAGGGCGAGATCGCCTGTACGTATGGGATATAGAAGAGAAGCAAGAGCACGGCGTTCTGAGCTTTGATGGGATCGTGGCTATCTCCTCTCCCTCCTTCTCGCCCGACGGCCAGCGCATTGCGTTTTCTGGCGCTAGCCATAGTGGGTTCGTCGACTTATATATAGCCAATTTGGCGAGTGGTCAGCTCGAACGGTTGACCCGAGACGTCTATCACGACCGCCAACCTTGCTGGTCGCCTGATGGCCAAATGATCGCCTTCAGCTCAGACCGCTTTGTCGGTGGGCGTAAAGGGCGCTATAGCCTTTTCCTCTACGTATTGGAAGGGGATCGCATACTCCATCTGGATCAGGGAGACCACAACGATCAGTCGCCCTCTTTCTCGCCGGACGGTCGTTCCATTGTGTTTAGTTCCGATAGGGATTCCACGTTTAATCTATACGTCGCGAACCTGGAAGAGGAGCGCGTTGGCACGCGCAGATTAACGCACGTGCTGACAGGGGCTTTTGACCCTGTGTGGCGTGCCGATGGCAATGGCGTGCTGTTTTCTGGCTTTGAAGCGGGTGGATTTCAGGTGCTTGAACTGGACCAGCTGCCGACCGACAGCACGGCCGTCAGCTGGTATCCTGTCGTCGAGGCCGAAACCGAGCCGTGGCAGCTGGCAGGAGAACGCCAAGAGAGCCTTTTTGCCTTGCGACCCTATCGCGGTGATATGAAGCTCGACATTGCGCAGAGTCAAATATCCCAAGACCCTCAGTTTGGCACGTCGGGCGGTATTCAACTCGCGCTGAGCGACGTGTTGGGCAACGAGCAATACACGTTTGTCCTCTCGCACATTGCCGGTAGCCAAACAGGTTTTTTTGATGGGCTTAATATTGCTCTCTCACGCTACCATCTTGGCCAACAACTCAACTGGTCTTGGGGCCTCTTTCGCCTGAACGATCGCTTTTCCAGCACCTTCGGACGATTCGTGCGCGAGAAGCGAACGGGTGGGTTTGTGGGCGTCAGTTATCCTTTTTCTCGGCACGATCGCTTGGAGACGCGTCTGTCGCTGCGTCACTCCAAGATAGATCGCCAATTTGAGGGACGCCGACTGTCGGGTTGGTTGGCCAACAACTTCATAAATTACACGCACGATAGCTCTCTCTGGTTGCCTACGGGACCGATTGAGGGGCATCGTTTTAGCGTCGGTCTGGGACAGACCGTAGATTTTAAAGGCTCCCGCCGATTTAACACGACGTTTTTCGGTGACTACAGGTACTATATGCGCCTCTCTCAGCGCACGAGTTGGGCCATGCGCTACATGGGCAGATACAGCATGGGGGACGTGCCGGAATACTTCTCTCTCGGCGGTTCGTGGACGCTGCGCGGTTACCCATGGCGCTCTCTATGGGGGAGTAAGATGGTGCTAATAAACGGGGAACTCCGCTTTCCGCTTGTCGACCGCTTGGTGATAGGCTTTCCCTTTGGAGCGATTGATTTCAGCTCTTTTAGAGGAGCACTCTTTGCCGATGCGGGAAACGCATGGAACCGAACGTTTGACGAATGGCGCGGTGCACTCGGAGCAGGGATGCGCCTAGCTCTAGGCGGCGTATTTGTTTTTCGGCTCGATGCTGCTCGACGCACCGACTTTAAGCGGCTGGGCAATGAAACCCACTGGGACTTCTTTTTTGGTTGGGATTTCTGAAATGAAAGAGCGCCACATTCTATTCGCGCTCTGCGCATTATGCTGGACCTTTAGCGGATGTGGAAGAGGGGTGTTTTATGCGGTAGGAACGGAGTCCAAGGTTGTTCCCGACCCGCCT
This sequence comes from uncultured bacterium, assembly GCA_964011675.1. GTDB lineage: Bacteria > Latescibacterota > UBA2968 > UBA8231 > UBA8231. The sequence goes on along the minus strand of CAXGPR010000026.1, from coordinate 26,260 downwards.
CTGTCTCTGCTGTGGGAGCGAAAGTTGGATGCGGCACCAATGGGAAGAGCCCTCAATGCTGCTACCCTCGTCATGCAAATGAGCACGGGTGCTTCGCTATACGCATTTGATCCTTATAGCGGCGACAGGCTTGGAAAAAAAACCTTTGATCGTGGCATTTGTGGACCTCCCGCAATGGTTGGGGACGTCGTATTGCTCGGATCCCAGGGGAAAGATGCGGCCCTCCTTGCGTGGGATCGCCGATTGGAAGAGACGCGATGGAAGCAGGCCGGCACGTTTTGTCTGCCTCCCGTCGTGCGCGGAGACACGCTTATTGTCTCGAGCGAACACGGCCTGATACGCGCGGTCGACTTTTCTACGGGCGCTCTTTTATGGGAGCGGAACTTAGAGGTCTTGGTGCGCGCTGCGCCCGTCCTGCGCGGCAATAGGCTGATTGTTGGCGATGGAAAAGGAGTAATAAGGGGTCTTCGTCTACGCGATGGTGAGGAAGTGTGGCGGGACAGCGTAGACAGCGGGGTGCGCGTTCGACCACTCGTTGGTTTGGAGCATATATGGCTGGGCACGGCAGCCGGCCAGATTGCAGCCCTCGACGGGAAAACGGGTGTGCTGCAGTGGCAGGTTGATGTTGGCGGCTTGCCCTCTGGGGAAATGGCGTTAACGGAGGGGATACTCGCCGTTGGTAGCGTCGATCGCAGCGTCTATGGCATAGAAGCCGCTACGGGCAGCGTACGCTGGAAGTATGCAACCGAAGGCGTGGTGCGGGGTAGTCCTGCCGCAGTCAAAGGCGTCTTTTACATTGGATCGAGTGATGGATATCTCTATGCCCTCGATGCATCAGGCGGTGATTTGCTGTGGAAATTTCGTCTTGAGGGAGCCGTTACAGAAGGCGTTTCATGGGTTGGGGAGACGCTGGTCGTCATGACGGAGAAGAAGATTCTTTATGCGTTTGGCCGAAGGTAACTGAGGAAAGAAGAAATGAATCTCAGGTCTTTTTTACCTCTTATGATGGTTCTGTGTGTCGGCGGCCAGGTCTGGTTGCCTGCGCGGCTTTGGGGCAAGGAAATTGCACCTAGGTTTGCTCCCTGTTGCGTCGAAGCGGCCCAGAGTAATACGCCTGAAGTTCGCGCACTCTTCGATAAGAGCGGCGCCCAGAAAAAGGGGTTCCAACTGGATCGGAACGACGATTCGCTTCTGTCTAAGCCGCTGCTATTCAGCGCGGCTTGGACGGTGGGTATGGGCGCGCTGGCCTACTGGAGCAAAGATCGCGCTGATCGGGCATATCGTTCCTATATGTCCTCGGCCAATACGCAGAGCCAGAAGCGTTACTTTGACCGTGCTCAGCGCTTTGATCGACTCGCCGGCGCGTCACTTATCGGCATGGAAGTTGGGATTGTGCTTACTTCGTACTTAGCTTTTTTTCGCCGATGATCATTCGCTTACTCATTCTTCTGTGCGCCATTATAGGAGTCTTTTCCTGCAGCGACAGGCAGCGCCTTAATCCCCTCGACCCTGATGGGGTCGCATCGGACGATTCGCTGGGCGATCTCGTAGCGATGGCCGGTAATGGGCGAGTTGACCTGAGCTGGGACTACAGTCCGTTTTCAGATATAGAAGGATATCTTCTATACCGAAGACAGGGAGACGATCCGTTTGTTCCAATTACGGTCTCGCCCCTGCCGCCAGAGCAGAAAGAGTATGTAGACGAAAGCCTGACTAACGGAACGACCTACGATTATCGCATGGGGTTGCTCGTGGTTGGAGAAGGGGAACGCAGCGTTGGAAGCACAGAGCGCGCAACTCCCGGCGGCGAATCAGTGTGGGTAGCTGACCGCGGAAGTGGGCTGGTCTGGAAGGTCAATCCGGATTCGAGGACTGCTCGCTTTGCGCGTGGTCGCTTTTTCGACTTATGGGATATTGCCGTCGACAATGGAAGCGGTGCGTGTTGGGTCAGCGATGGGGGATTTAACGGACTATACTATATAAGTTCAGAGGGAAGAGTTAGCGAAGTTAAGGCCGCATTGGAACAGCCGGGCGATATAGCGATCGACTCGGCTGCCGGCATTGGTTGGGTTGCTGATAAGAGTAGAAACGAGGTATTTTGGTTCTCTACGACAAGTAGAGATTCCCTTGAATTCTTTGTCGTAGATGCGAGCTTCGTCGATCCCGTTTCCTTAGCAGCTGTAGCTGGCGCCTGTTGGGTCGTAGACCGGCTGCAAGAGCGAGCTTTTCTCTATTCCTCGACTGGTCAGCGCATAGTAGAATTTCCCTCTTTGTCTCGGCCGATCTCAGTGGAGGTTGACGCCGATGGTACTGCTTGGGTTTTAGTGCGCGACGGTGCGGGGCTAGCGCGTCTCGGGTTAGACGGGGAAGCACTGGAAGTGGCGTTGCCTTTTTCGGAGGGGCAGTCCTTGGCGGTTAACCGACGGGACGGAAGCGTGTGGGTTGTTGGTGAGAGCGCTATGGCACACTTCGGACGAACCGGCGAATTGATTGCTAAGTGGGAAGACGTGCCCGGGGGAAGAGCTATCGCCGTAGATTGGGATCGCGAGCGCACGTGGGTAGCTACCGTATCCTCGCTGTGGAAGTTTAACGGATTGGGTGAGACGATGGCTCGACTGGAAGGGTTTTCGGCCATGACGCGTATTGCAATAGATCGCGGTCAGCGCTAGTCTAATCTCGACATATGAGGACCTGCCGGTTATGTTTAAGACGGGTCTATTTTACTGGGAGACGGTTCTGTATGATTACGAGTATGACCGGGTTCGGTCGCGGTAGTGCCGAGGGACAGGGTGGGACCATTGGCGTGGAAGTACGCTCGGTTAACAGTCGATTCCTCGATATCCAAGTGCGCAGTCCTCAGGCACTCCAGGGACATGAACAGGCCGTGCGAGAGCGGGTGCAAAAGGCAGTGGCACGTGGGAAAATAAGCGTGCATATATCGTGGGAAGACGGTGTCCGCGGTGCTCCTATGCCTCAATTAGACGAGGCTTTAGTGAATCGCTACGTAGAAGAAGCTCAGCGGATTGCGGCGATGGATGGGGTGAGTGGCGAGGTAGATACAAGCGCTATTATGCGTTTGCCGGGCGTATTTAGAAGCGGCTCTGTCGAAGAGAGCGTCGAAGAGAGTGAGGCGCTCCTCTACGAGGCTTTGACTGTTGCTATGAACGATTTTTCTGCGATGCGCGAGCGCGAAGGTGCTTCCTTAGCAGTAGATCTTCGACAGCGGCTCGATGAAATCGAGTCACTCTTGCAGCAGATTGATGCATGCGTTCCCGAGGCGCGTGAGCAGATAGTCGAACGCCTGCGCGAGCGCATTGCAGAGTTAGTTAAGCCAGGCGAATTTGACGAAGCACGCCTGGCCATGGAAGTTGCGCTGATTGCTGAACGGGGCGATATAACCGAAGAGATCGTGCGTTTTCGCAGTCACAACGCCCAGTTTATCGAAGCGCTAGAACAGGGAGGGGAGGTTGGGAGACGCTTTAACTTTCTCCTGCAAGAGATGAATCGTGAGGCCAATACCATTACCTCCAAAGCGGCTAATACGCCCATTGTGCACGCGGCTTTAGAGATAAAAGAAGAAGTAGAACGCCTGCGTGAGCAGGTGCAAAACTTGGCCTAATGCATATCTGCATATTGACCGTGAGCGGACTGCCGGGTAGTGGTACGAGTACGGCCAGTCAAATGCTGCGTGAATCCCTAGGTTGGAACTACGTCAATGCGGGGCAGATTTTTCGCGACATGGCGCGAGAAGCGGGTATGACCTTAGCGGGTATGGGTTCCTATGCTGAGGAGAACCCACAGGTAGATTTGCAGTTGGATGAGCGCATGATACAAGTTGCACGCGATCAGGCGCCGGTTGTCCTCGAGGGACGCATGACCGGTTGGATGGCTGTGCGAGGCAACCTTCCGGCACATAAGGTGTGGCTGCAGGCCTCTACCGAGCTGCGAGCGGAGCGCATAGGACTGCGGGATGGAGACGTTGGCGCGCTTGAACAGATGTTGGCCAGACAGACTTCAGAAGCCCATCGTTATCAAGTGCATCACGACATAGACATCGGTGACGTTTCGATCTATGATAGCGTTATTGACACTCAAATCAATGCGCCTCCCGCCGTAGTTGGAACAATTCTCAAAGCACTCGGAGACGTATTGTAAATGCTGTCTCAACGCCGAATTATCCTCGTTGTTAGCGGGGGTATAGCAGCTTATAAAGCGCCGGTCCTAGTGCGCGAACTGATTAAGAGCGGAGCGGAAGTGCGCGTCGTCCTAACGGCTAAGGCCGAGCGCTTTGTCGCTCCCTCAGCGCTTGAAGTGCTTTCGCGGCATCCCGTTTATAGCGACCTGTTTTATCGCGATTCAGAGTTCCCCGTCCTCCACGTAGGGCTAGCAGAGTGGGCTGATCTCATTCTCATTGCTCCAGCTACGGCACACATATTGGGCTGCGCAGCCCAAGGACTGGCTGATGACTTGGCGACTACGCTGCTGCTGTGCGCGCGCGTGCCGATCGTAGCTGCGCCTGCAATGGAGGAGCATATGCTCCTTCACGAGGCGGTTCAATACAACGCAGAGAAGCTAGTTGCTCGCGGCTGGCATTGGATTGAACCCGAGGTCGGCGAGCTCGCTTCTGGCGCGAGTGGAGCCGGTCGAATGGTCGAACCACAGGACATAGCGGCTCGTTTGGATGCGCTGCTCAATGTGGGCGACATTGCTCATCTCCGCATGCTGGTAACCGCAGGACCAACGTTTGAGGATATTGATCCGGTGCGCTTTATCGGTAATCGCTCCACCGGGAAAATGGGTTTTGCACTAGCTCAGCGCGCCCGTGCTCGCGGAGCCGAGGTCGTTCTGGTTGCGGGTCCTACGCATTTACCGACGCCTACCGGAGTCGAGCGGATAAATGTTCGTTCGACTGCTGAAATGCAGCAGGCCGTAGAAGGACGTTTTGCTGAGGTTGACGTAGCAATATTAGCGGCTGCAGTGGCTGATTATCGCGTCGCGCACGTCGCAGATGAGAAGATAAAGCGCGGTGATGGTGGTCGAGCGATTCAGTTAGTGGAAAATCCAGACATTGCGGCGGAATTAGGTGCTTGCAAGAAGGGGCAAACTCTAGTTTTGTTCGCCATGGAGACCGATAGAGGTATTGAAAGGGCTCGAGAAAAGCTCACGCGTAAGGGAGGAGACCTCATTGCGCTGAATAACCTACGCGATGAAGGGGCGGGATTTGCCGTAGATACAAACGTGCTGACGCTAATTGATCGGATGGGCAAAGAGGTACAGCTGCCTAAAATGAGTAAGCTAGATGCAGCAGACCAGATTCTTGATTGGGTCCGCGCGGAGAGAGCCATTGATGTTTGACGGGGTCATATTGAGCGCGGTGATTGATTTGTATGGATAAAAATGATCCAAGACAAATTCTCGCTCAGGCGCGGCGCTTTGCGGAAGATCTGAGCCTATTTGAGGGGCGCCACTTTATCGTTCCCAAAGAGAGCGCGGCTTTGGGTTCGGTTTCCAATATAGCGGATTCATCCGGGAAAGAGGCGCCTGCAGCCGAGGGAGAAAATGCAGCGACTTTTATGGCAGTGGAGTCGCTGGTAGCGTTTGATCAGGGCGATGCACTGGACGCTTTTCGTGAAGAAATTTGCGAGTGCACTCGCTGCACGCTAGAAGCGAATCGCAACCAGTTTGTTTTCGGTAGTGGTAATCCAGATGCGGGTATCATGTTTGTTGGTGAGGCGCCCGGGGCAGACGAGGATCAATCGGGGTTGCCCTTTGTCGGCGCTGCGGGCCAGCTGTTGACCAAGATAATAGAGGCTATGGGACTGCCACGTGAAGAAGTTTATATCTGTAATATTCTCAAATGTCGTCCCCCGAACAATCGCGATCCCCAACCTGAAGAGATTGCCCAGTGCGAGCCCTACTTGAAACGTCAAATAGAGTTGGTTCAGCCGCGTGTCTTGTGCACCTTGGGGCGTTTTGCTGCGCAGACGTTGCTGCGCAGCAATCTGACAATGGGGCGTCTCCGACAGAGCGAACATTCTTACGAAGGTATTCCTGTGGTTGCGACCTACCACCCCGCAGCCCTGCTGCGGAACCCCCAATGGAAAAGACCAACGTGGGAAGACATCAAAAAAGTGCGTCGCCTTTACGACGGTGTAGCGCTATGAGGACACTATGAATCAGAGCGAAAGCGGAAAGGGTGCGCAAGGCGGCGCTCGGAGCGGAGAGGGGCGAGAGCGCAACGGCCAGAGCCGGCCGAGCGCGGCTAGTGGAGGGGGTATTGAACGGATGCCGCCGCAGGCCGTGGAAGTTGAGCAGGCCGTTCTCGGAGCCATGATAATCGATTCACGTGCGATTGGTCGCGCCTTTGAGATTTTAGATGAGAGCTGCTTTTATCACGCGGCTAATGGCTTGATATTTCAGGCGATGATCGGTCTTTATGAACGGAGTGAGGCCGTAGACCAGCTCACATTAGGCGAGGAGCTTAAAAAGCGTGAACAGCTCGCCGAAGTTGGGGGCGTTAGCTATTTGGCCAAGCTCGCTACAGAAGTAGCTACTTCGGCTAACATTGATTTTCACGCACGCATTGTGCTCGACAAGGCGCTTAGCCGTAAGCTGATCGAAACGGCAAGCGAAGTAATTGAGCAGGCATACGATGGAACGGACGAGGTGCAGAGCCTGATCGATCGCACGGAAGAGCGTATATTTTCCCTGTCGGAGAACCAGATTGGCGACGGGTTTCAGCCTTTGGAAATGGTTATGGGAGAAACGCTTGAGCAAATCGAGCGTGCTCATAACCGCGTCAGCACCGTCTCGGGTGTCGATACGGGATTCGCAGAACTAAATGAGAGAACGTCTGGGCTACAGGCCGGCGATCTGATTATATTGGCTGCGCGCCCAAGCGTGGGTAAGACGGCGTTTGCCCTTTCTATTGCGCGCAATGCTGCGCTCTCCAGCGTCGATACGGGACGCAGCAACGGCGTGGCTATTTTTAGTTTAGAAATGTCCAAGGCTCAGCTTGCACAGCGCCTTCTGAGCGCGGAGACGCGCGTCGACTTGCACAAGCTGCGCACGGGCAGGCTGCGTGAAGATGACTGGATGCGCATTACGCACAGCGTGGGGCGCCTAGCTCAAGCGCCGATTTATATAGACGATACGCCGGGTATTTCCGTGCTCGAGGCGCGCGCCAAGACGCGTAGGCTGAAGCGGGAATATGGCTTGGGATTGGTTGTCGTTGACTACCTGCAGTTGATGAGTTCGCATACGCGCATGCAGAGCCGAGAACAGGAGATATCTATGATATCGCGCGGTTTGAAGGCGCTAGCCAAAGAGTTGGATGTCCCGGTGCTCGCACTTTCCCAACTGTCACGAGCGGTAGAAAGTCGGACTGATAAACGTCCTCAGCTTTCCGATCTCCGCGAATCGGGATCGATTGAACAGGACGCCGATGTGGTAATGTTCATTTATCGTCCTGATATATACGGTTTGAAGTCTGCAGACGGAGCAAGTTTAGAAGGGATAGCAGAGATTATAATAGGCAAACAGCGCAACGGACCGGTTGGATCGGTGCACCTCCAGTGGAACGCTGAAAGTGCGACCTATGAAACCCTAGCGCCCGAATGGCGTCTCGAGCCCGAAGAAGAGGACTTTTAGACATGCCAGGGACGGTCCTCGTTACGGGCGCTTCTAGCGGTATCGGCCTGGAGCTGGCTGGCGAATGTGCCCGAAACAGACACGACCTCGTACTAGTCGCTCGGCGCGCTGATCGGTTGGAAGCTGCCGCAGCCCAACTGCGTAAGTGCGTGCATGTCGAAGTGGTCGTCTCAGATCTTTCCAAACTGGGTTCGTGTCAGTCTTTGTATGACCAGCTAGCTGAGCGCGGTATTGAAGTCGACTATTTGATTAACAACGCGGGCTTCGGTTTGTATGGTCCTTTCGTCAAGGGCGATGCGAATAGACAGCAGGAAATGATTGCGCTTAATATTTCGGCTCTTACGCAGTTGACCCGACTATTTGCGGCTGATATGAAAGAACGTCGCCGAGGTCACGTGCTTAACGTAGCCTCAACAGCCGCTTTTCAACCGGGCCCGATGATGGCCGTGTATTTTGCGACAAAAGCTTACGTACTGCATTTCTCTGAGGCTATCGACAATGAATTGAAGGGGACCGGCGTGGGGGTAACGGCGCTGTGCCCGGGCTCGACGGAATCAGAATTTGCCGAAAAGGCTCAGGCCGATCGTTCCTTTGTCTTCAATATGCGAACCTTGCCAACAAGCGCTGACGTAGCGCGCTATGGCTACCGCGTTATGATGGGAAAGAAGCGCGTAGCCGTTCACGGTTTGCTCAATAAATTCCTCGTTCAGGCTGTGCGGTTGACCCCGCGGAATATAGTGACTGCTCTTGCCCGTCGCATGATGGCGGACTGAGGTTTCATGCTAATCGATGAAGTGGCTATGATCGTTGAATCGGGAACGGGGGGTAGCGGCTGCTGTTCGTTTCGTCGGGAGAAATATGTTCCGCGCGGCGGCCCAGACGGTGGTGACGGCGGCGACGGTGGTGACGTTATCTTTCTGGTTGACCCGCAGCTAGGCACGTTGCGCGACTTGCGCTATCGCCATCATCTCAGGGCGGGACGCGGAGAGCACGGACAGGGCAAAAACAAGACGGGCATGCGCGGAGATGACGCGGTTATACGCGTTCCGCCTGGAACCATTCTTAAATCAGATACGGGAGAAGTTATTCGCGATTTGGTCGACCCCAACGAGCCGTTTCTTTATATTCAGGGTGGACGCGGTGGACGCGGAAACGCGCGATTCGCCTCTTCGCGCACGCAGGCGCCGCGCAGGGCCGATGCCGGGTTGCCCGGAGAGATGGTATCGGTCCGGCTCGAGCTTAAACTTCTGGCCGATATCGGCCTGGTAGGTTTTCCGAACGCGGGCAAATCGACGCTCCTATCGCGTTTATCTGCAGCCCGCCCCAAAGTTGCAGACTATCCTTTTACGACGTTGGAACCCCACTTGGGTATTGTGCAGTGGGGGGAATACGAGAGCTTTGTCATGGCGGATCTGCCGGGTCTCATTGCCGGTGCCCATGAAGGCAAGGGGCTAGGGATGCGCTTTCTCCGGCATATCGAGCGGACGCGTTTATTGCTCTTTGCCATTGACTGCACGAGTGAAACGCCGGGCGAAGATCTCGAAGCGCTGCGCCACGAACTGGCTGAGTTTGATCCGTGCATGTTGGAAAAACCCTGGGGCATTGCCTATACGAAATCGGATTTGGTTGACGCCAACGATTTTATGGATCCGCTTCCCGGTCACCCTGCTCCCCACTTTCTCCTATCGGCAGTCAGCGGGCACGGAGTCGACAAGCTCGTAACGGAATTGGGTCAGGCGGTTAACACATTCCGCGCTGACGATCGAGCACGCGCAGAGCAATCGGAAGCTTAAGGCTGCTACCGATTTCCTATTTTTTGTCATTCTCTATAGCTTGTGCAGGGCAATGACCTTAATGCCATGCGCCGCGGCAGATCGGACATCCAAATCAGACGCCGGAAGCTCAACGCGCTGATAGCGGACTTTGGGAAGAGTATCTTCCACTCGTTGGGCGAAAGTGTGCTGATCCCATCCTTCGTAGTTGTTGCTCAAAAGCATCAACCCATCTTGCACTAAAACGTTGTCTATCTGTTGCAAAAGAGAAGCCAGATCTTTTTCTAGGCGGAAGACTCCGTTGGAACTCCGGCCAAACGAAGGGGGATCACAGACCACTATGTCAAATTGTCGGCCCCGCCTGGCACACCCCCGAAGAAAGTAGCGGGCATCGTTAGGCCAGAATTCGTGGGGCTCTGCGTCGATCTTGTTAAGAGCGAAATTGGCGCGCGACCAAGCTAAGAACGATCGGCTCAGGTCTACGCTTACCACTTGATGAGCGCCGCCCAAAGCGGCGTTGAGGCTAAAACCGCCCGTATAGGAAAACAGGTTGAGGACGCTTCGATCGGTCGACTGGTCTCTTAGCCATCGGCGATTAGCACGCTGATCCAAAAACAGGCCAGGAGAAAGGCTTTGATTGCGCCGAAAATAGTATCGCAGGCCTTCTTCTTCAGCCGTCCACTCGTCGGGCATATCTGAATGAAACTGCTGGCGCGAATGGGGATCTTGACCTCTTTGCTGCATGAGCTGAGCGCACCAGTGCGGAGAGTTAGCTGCAAGAGCAAAGGCCTCCATAGCATCTAAATCGGCGGGTGACGGTGATTGGTAGCAATAGAACCAGCATACGTGCCCCAAGCGATCTATTCGAATTCGATGATCTTCGTCATGGACGAGGCGCAACGTCGTTGAGTCTTCTATGTGGAAATGGGCGCGGCGGCGTTCGAGCGCGCGCTGCCAGTTGTCAGGTATCATGCCGTCCATCAGTAAAGGGGTGCGGTTAATACGTTGCGATAGACAAAAGGTAAGGTCGGTTCGTGTAAATGAGAAAGGGAAGGAGTGCGTTTTATGCCGGGGTATCCCATCGTAGTAGGCCAAGCAGAAGCGGAGTTGCGATTTAAGAACTCGCGCTTTATCGGCTGTGCGGGGCAGGCAACGTGCGTGGAAGAGGCCAAAGAATTTATCGCCGTAGTGAGAGATCGCTATCCCGATGCATCGCACCACTGCTACGCTTTTGCTGCGGGTTATGGGGCGACGGTTACGCATGGAATGAGCGATGACGGCGAGCCATCTGGAACGGCTGGAAGGCCCATGCTGGCTGTTGTGCGAGGAGCCGATATTGGAGACGTTGTCGTGGTTGCTACGCGCTTCTTTGGCGGTACTAAGCTAGGTACAGGTGGGTTGGTTAAAGCTTATACGGAGACGGCACAAGCCGCACTGGCAGCCGTTTCAGTTGAGCGCAAGGTCGAAACTGAGTTGCTCTCTATTAATCTGGGATACGACAGCTATGCTCCATGCCGTAAGCGGATAGAAGAGTTGGGTGGCTTTGTTGAACGTGAAGATTTTGAGACCTCGGTTGTTTTACAGGTACGCGCAGAGATCGAAATTATCGACGAAGTGCGTCGCATTTTGGCCGACATGACAGCGGGCAGAGCGCTGATAGAAAAAATTAGCTAGATACTTCACTCGGCCATTCCAAGAGTCCCATATCGAGCGAAGAACGCAGATCTGGGTGAGCGGGCATCACTCGCAACGTATAGCCTTAGTATCTAGATGCTGTGTAGCTAAAGGTTCTTTCGAAAAAATGCGTGCCGTCGCGGTTTCTTATGTAGCCTAGTCGATTAACTTGCGCCGCTACAAATTTTTGCTGGACGCTGATATTGTCAGTATAAAGCTCGACCTACACGTCAGCAGATGCGAGTCCGCACAGCTCAACCGTTGTTTTTTTCGGAACTAGCATGTCGACGGTAATGTCTGGTTATTTCGCTTTCAATGAAGCGAATTTGCACTTGGTTTCACTTGGACCACACCTGTGATTGTCACTGTGTGAGCGTCTGGTTTCGCTTGCGATAACTATGCAGTGTCTGCCAGTGAATATGGTCGGGTATATACACCTCTTATGCATACTGGCGCACCATGCGCTGCGTGTTAAAAGAGGGCGCAAACTAGGCAATCGTCTTTTTCATAAGCCTGTTTTACAACTGTTTCATAAAAAGGGTTCGCACACGTTTTTATCAAGCGTCTAGAATTTGCTAAAAGTGAGACGAATATTATACTTTGCTCGATTTTTAATGGTGAAAAAAAGGAGAAACTATGGGCGTCAAACCAAGGGTAATTATCAGCGGGTTTGCCGATGAGGGGCCCGTCGATAAAAAAGCTGAATCACAGCTGACTATGTTAACGGCGTTGGGCATGGGCTACTACAGCTTGCGATTTGTCGATGTAGGGAAGGGCGTAAAAAACGCTATGCATTTAACGCAGACTGAGATAAAGCGACTGCGCGTTTTGCACGGCGATTTTGGAGTTAGGGTATCCTCACTCGGATCGCCTATAGGCAAGGTCAAGTTGCTGGACGTAGAAGACGGCTCGTCTAATGAGTATGTGCCTTTTGCGCGTTACCTGAAAAATCAAGTGCGCCGTGCCGTCGATTTGGCAGGAACGCTGGAAACGCGGCTGATACGCGGATTCTCTTTTTACCATCCGCGGGGAACTGCGCCCGAAGAATACGTCGATCAGGCAGCGGAGAGACTGCACGCCATATGCGAAGAGTGCCAAAAAGGAGGCGTATTTTTTGGGCTCGAGGTAGAGGCGAATTTGATTGGACAGAACGGTCGTTTGCTGAAGCATCTCCACAAGAGAGTCAATCATCCGAACCTACATCTGATTTTTGATGGAGGCAACTTAGCTAGTCAGAACCTGACTTCGACACAGATAATAGAGCAGTATCGCGCAATGAAAGCGGGTATTGGTTGGATGCATATTAAAGATTATAAAATTGATCCGGCACTGAAGTGGGAAGGGCACGTAGATGAAGAGCGACTAAAAAACTTTGTTCCGGCCGACCGGGGCGATTCGGGGCACGAAGAGATTCTACGCGACTTTAAGGGGCGCATTCCGATGCTGGAACGCAAACTGAAGAAAGGGGGTATTCCCGGCGTATTTCTTGATCTAGAACCACACCTGAAAGGTGGAGGGCAGTTTGGCGGTGTCAGCGGCGTCGATGGGTTTGGCGTTGCGCTACGCGCCTTGCTCAATCTGCTCGACTACGTGGGAATTGGTTACACGATGACCGAATACGACGATATCGCGGCGCAAAAAAGTTGAATTCCGTTTTATATTTCTGATCAAGGCGGAGTGGGAGCAGCTATCTGCGATGCCACTCCGCCCCGGCAGTCTATCCGGCCTAAAGCCCTCGTGCCGTTAGTTCGGCATGGCGTTTCTTAAAGGCTGGGCTCTTTCGCTCTTCGATCACTTCCAAATCGACCCCTCGCATAAATCCGGGAATGTTGCCAGCGTAGAATTCGCGCTGGTAGTGTTCCTCGTCGGTAAACTCCCAAACCCGCTTTTTTCGTCCCCCCCCCGGCCACGTGATGCGCAGGATGCGTTTCTTTTGTCGGTAGCGCTGTTTAGGCGTCGGTTCCTGCTCGTCAACGCGGTAAGTTTCAATTGCTTTTTCATCAACTTCAACTCCGAGGCCCGGTCCTTCGGGCACGTCCATGTAGCCGTCAGTTACCGCCGGAGGCTTTTTGAGTAGCGTACTTTTCCAGAGCTCCCAACAGGTGATATAGGGCAGTTGTGCGTGTGAGAGCACCGAGCCTAAATGGGCGGCAAATGCAGTAGTCAAACCCGAGCCGACCAGCTGCAGCCAGAAGGGCTTGTTCTGGTTTGCGGCGAGTGTGCCTTGGTTGATTGTTGCACTGACGCCACCTCCAATAACAAACCCGTCGCTGCAGTCGTTACGCAGATACTGCTCCTGAAAATGCTCTACGATAGGTTTGCGCACCCGTTCGCGTAGGATGCGGGCCCCGTCTATGTCGCGATGTAAATAAAAGGGACTTTCGTAAATGCCTACGTTTATATTTTCGTCCAGTTGCTGGAGGATGACTTCGGCTTTGGCTTGGTTGAGCAGAAAACCGTTAAAGTCGACGTCAAACTGGTAGTCTGTCGGAACAACTTTGGCAACGGCATCCGTTTGTGCAATAATGTCGCGCCATGGACGCGCTTTCATTTTGAAGGTAGTGTAACCTCGCTTTAATGACTCTTTTGCTTCAGCTGCCCAGTCGGTTGCGGGCATATCAATGTCCCACCAGGATATGGAACAGCGTTGGCGTACCTGCTGGCCGAGGAGTGCGTGGACAGGAACATCGTTGACCTTGCCTATTAGATCCAGACAGGCTAGCTGGGGACCGAATCCTATGCTGTCGCGCAACATGATAGAAGCTGGATTTTGTCCGATTAGCGAGTCGACTTCAGAAGGAACACCGGTCGAATCTCCCCAACCGATAACCCCATTATCAGCTTCTATGCGATATACGTGCACCCGCTCGTCGTGTGTCTGCGCTCGGTGCATAGCGCGCGTGACGCGCGGTGCATAGAAGGGGATATTGAGAGCGATGCGTTCAGCGTGTATAATCTTCATGGCATACCTCCGCTATAAGCGTCAAGTGGGTGAAGACGTTTGAGCTACCAATCTAACTAACTCAGAGAGAGGGCGAAATGAGCGAGTCATATGAAAAGTTCTTGGTGCGCATACAGCAGTTGGCGGACGTGAAACACGCGCAGGCACTGCTGAGCTGGGATCAAGAAACCTATATGCCCCCTCGCGGCACGGCTATGCGGGCCCGAGCGCAGGGCACGATGGCGGGGTTAGCTCATGAAATGTTGGTCGAGAATCAACTCGTTAATCTGGTGCGCGATTTACAGGGTAAGACGTTGGAAGGAGACGAGGCGGTCAACGTGCGGGAAACCGCTCGGCAGCAGGAACGCGCCTTGAAGATTCCCGGTGAGTTGGTCGTCGAAATGACGCAAACTGCTTCGCTGGCGCATGAGGCATGGGTCGAGGCACGCGAGAAAGCTGACTTTTCCATCTTTCAACCATGGTTAGAGAAAATCCTGGATCAGAAGCGCCAGGTTGCGTACTCGGTTGGGTATGAGGGGTCGATGTATGATGCGCTCTTAGATGAGTATGAGCCCTACGCCAAGACGGAAGAGATCGCCGCGCTCTTTGCCGACCTGCGCACTCAGCTGATTCCCCTAGTCGAGGGTATCGCTGTTTCGGGGAGGCGACCGGCTGACGGCGTTCTCGACCGAACTTTCGACATAGACCTGCAGGAGCGCTTTAGCCGGGGAGTTATTGCAGATATGGGTTTTGATATGGATGCAGGTAGATTGGATGTGGCCGTTCACCCATTTTGTTCAGGCACTTCGCGCGATGACGTGAGGCTGACCACGCGCTATGCAGAAGATTGGATGCCAGGTTCTCTGTTTGGTTCGATACACGAAGCGGGGCATGGCCTATATGAGCAGGGCCTGCCGGCCGAGGCTGTGGGATTGCCGGCCGGTCAGAGCGTTTCTTTGGGGATCCACGAATCGCAGTCGCGGATGTGGGAAAATATGGTCGGCCGTAGTCAGCCCTTTTGGCAGCATTACTTTCCCTTGCTACAAGCGGCTTTTCCAGGAGTGATTGATGATGTTGACCTTGGCTTATTTTACGCGGCGATCAATCAGGTCGAGCCGTCTTTGATTCGCGTGGAGGCCGATGAAGTTACTTACAACCTGCACATCGCGCT
Source organism: uncultured bacterium (assembly GCA_964011675.1). Lineage (GTDB taxonomy): Bacteria > Latescibacterota > UBA2968 > UBA8231 > UBA8231. The sequence goes on along the minus strand of CAXGPR010000026.1, from coordinate 11,052 downwards.
GCGATTTGAGATTGAGGTTGCCCTGGTTGAAGGCGACCTGCGAGTCGAAGAATTGCCCGAAGCGTGGAACGCGAAGATGGGAGACTATCTGGGCATTACGCCGCCTGACGATGCAAAGGGCGTGCTGCAAGATGTGCACTGGTCTTTCGGCGGCATAGGCTATTTTTCTACCTATTCTTTGGGGAACCTCTATGCGGCTCAATTTTTCCATCAGGCGCAGTGCGACATGCCCAATGTAATGGAACAGATTGCTGCAGGTCAGCTGCTGGGTTTAAAGAGGTGGCTCAACCAAAACGTGCACGCATGTGGTGCTCGGTTAACTGCCGCGCAACTCGTGCAGGAAGTTACGGGTGAGGCCCTTTCCGCGCAGTATTTTATCGATTATTTGCACGCAAAGTTCGACTCTCTATACGGCTTGGGTTAGCCGACAACGTGGCGGAATACGCGTAGCCAGTTAAGTCCGAGAAATTTTTCTAAAGCAACCTCGTCGTAGCCTCTGGCCAATAAGCCTGCAGTGATCTGCGGAAGAAGGGTTGCGTCTCGTACTAGGTCGCCGCCTCCGTCAAAGTCCGAGCCCAGTCCTACGTGGTCTATGCCTGCTACGGCAATGGCGTGTTCTATGTGATCGAGTAGTCTATCCAGCGTTGGGTGTCTATCAGCGACAAATAAAGGCACGAAGGTAATGCCGACTACGCCCCCTTTTTCGGATAGGGCCTTAAGCTGTTCGTCGTGTAGGTTGCGCGGATGGTCACACAGAGCACGACAGCAGTTATGTGTGCCGATAATAGGATGCTGGCTGCGTTCAAGAGTATCCCAAAAACCCCGTTCGTTGATGTGCGATATGTCGACCAGCATACCCAACTCGTTCATTTGCTCGACTAATCGGGTGCCAAAATGCGTCAGTCCTCCTCCGCCTTCCACCTCACATCCATCGGCTGCAAAAGATCGAGTGCTATGCGTTAGCGTCATACTACGCACGCCGATTTTATATAGGTGGGGTAGCACGTAGAGGCTTTTTTCCAAGGCATCGCTGTTCTCTACCGATAACACAGCCGAGTGTTTGCCTCGCTCTTTGGCCTGGAGTATGTCGTCAGCTCGCCGGGCGATAGAGATTTCGCTTTTAAAGGCTTCTATTTCGCTGAGGAAATATCCCAGGGCATCTAAGCAATAGAGCAGATGGTTGCCCCAGAGACGGGTGCAGTCTACGGCGAAGAAAGCGGTATCCAATCCGCCTCGCTTCATCTTGGGCAGGTCGAGCTGTACTGCCTGATTGCCGAGCGGCGTCTCATACTGTCGAAGGTAAGCTGCTGCACCTGCACGTTCTTTCCAGTTGTTTGGCTGTATGCCATCCAAACGAAGATTGCCGCGGCGAATGTGGGCAATTATGCTGTCGTTGTGCGCATCGACAACGAGTGCGCGCTCGTGCAGTGCAGTTGTCATTTCAGATGTTCTTGTACGTGTCGCGGTAAATGGAAATGGATTCGAGTTCCAAAGGGAGGTCTCCATCGTAGCGCAGTAGGATGCTCACATCACTTCTTTTCGGCTGGAAGAACGTCATTTCGAAAAGGCCCTCTCCTACAGGCCACGCTTTTTCCCAAGGAGGCGCAATCGCCTCGCCGGTTGGTCTGTAGTACGAAGAGTGATCTATGGTTGGATTGATAGCGCGATCCTGATCAAACCAAGATTCTATCAAAATATTTATATTTTCTGATGGGTCTAAGGTTGAATAAGCCGCCATGAGAATGGGAGATGGATTGCGTTGGAAAAGCGTCTTCCAGACTGGTCCTCGTACTTTGAAATGAACGCGGTAATGTCCTTGCTCAATAACTGGGAAAGAGTCGACTCTGTTTAAGCCCGCTGAATCTGCTTCGGAGGGCATATTAATATGAGCCACTTGTCGACTGTGTTTTTGTAAGTCACGCACGGGAATAACTTGCGCTTCGATCTTTCCTATCTGCAGAGAGCCCGCGCCAGAGTATTCGACGTAGGCATAGCGTATCTCCGGTTTGTTTACATATAGCATGATAGGGTCAGGTAGGTTGATTTCGTCCGACAATGGTAGGCTCAGGCGGTTTTCCCAAGGCGATTGGGCCTTGACTGTTTGTCGGTTAGTTAGAATGAGATGTCCGCTATAGCCGCCAGGTGGATTTTCAAATTGTAGATCTGCAAAAGATAGCTGGAATAAACCTGGATACGGGGCAGAATTGGCTAAAGGCATAAAAAGAGTGGACTGATTTATAATGGCAGCGGGTGTAGCATTTGGAATAACAGTTAGTGTGCCTTTAGAGTCGGGTCGAACGATGCCCGTGGGACGGAGGGCTACGTTTGATCCGAGGATCAGTCTGTCACCAAGAGGTAGATCTGGTCTGAGAAATCGCATGTAGGGAGAGAATACGTTGCTAGCCGTGTTCACCGCCGAAAGACGCGCTTCTGCAGTCTCGGTCTGTCCCCATAGAGAGGGCAAGGATAAAGTCGCCAGACCAAGCGCCCAGCGCCAGTGGGAAGGAGCATCGGATAATTTCACTACCCAAACGTATAACGAAATTCCTAATAGAACCCAGAAAGACGCATAGAAAAGAGTGTTTTCGTTTTGTTCGCCCTGTATGAAATGAAAAGAGAAGGGGTAGAAATCATTTATGGTCCGCATTAAAAGATTTCTGCCATTGTAGCCGACTTCAGGCAGGGGAAGCGTTTCTACGATTGTCTCTATACTGACCGCGAGTGCAAAAGCGGCTAGGAAGGCGCCCAGTGGACGGCTCATTAAGAGCGGCAGTGCTATGGCTAGTCCGAAGGCGACAGCAGGTAAAGCCGTAATGAGAAAGCGCGAAGGAAAAGCATAGCCGAAGCCCCAATCGGGGTGCAGTCCGTTTATCGCTGCGGTCGTAGCATACAAGCCTGCTACGACGAGTAGGTTGCGGTTGCGCCTGTGGGCTAAGACTGCCCAACCCAGCAGGGAAAAGAAGAAAATGGGAGCTGCGCTGATTAATCCCTTGCCCACGTTCAGCCAGTGACCAGGTAGCGATATAGGCCATGTAGAAAGAGCAAGTGCATCCTCTCCCCAAGCATTGCCTGGGCGAAAGGGCCCCATCCAGTCTCCACTGAATGCATAGTGAAAAGATACCAATGCATATAGAGCGAGCGCTATAGTGGCGCATATCGCACCCAGGGCCCCCCTGCGTCGGGGAGAAAACCAAGCCTGCGCCAATATCGCACAGCCGCACAGCATGCCGAGCGGGGCGTAGCGTGCGTGCAGGAAGGGCAGAAATGAAAGCAGCACTGTGCACAACGTTAGGAGCGGAATTTCTAGGTTGGAACTTAGCGGCTTATAGCTGCCCCCCGGTCGCTGCCAGTGTGCTAGGAGCCACAGCGTAATAAGGCTGATAAAGAGCGCCGGAACTTCTGGAAAAATTTGGTTTGAAAAGAAAAAAAACGGGCTTGTTCCTGCGGTGATCAGTGCAGCAATGAGTGAACTATACAGGGAAACTCCTAACCGTCGGAGCCACGCGTAGAGGAGGGGGATGCAGAGTGAAGATAAGAGGCTCATGAACAGCGCTGCGCCGAGGCGCGGATTTTGCCACAACTCAAGGCCGGCCCAGTATGCAGGCAGTAGAACAATCGACAGGCCTATGGGATGGACGGAGTGGATCTTTCCTTCGGGCGAGGCGGGAGCTTTATGCACTGCAAATTCTCGCACGTGGAACTCATTAGTTTGATCCAAGTCTAGGTTGTTTGCCAGATCCATGTCCCCATCGTGGAGCAGACTATGCGTAACGCGTAAATATTGTCCCTCATCGCCGTGCAACATGGTGACCTGACAGAAGTATAGCGCGTAGGTGCTGTATGCGATAAAGCAGATAAAAAATAGGGTCGTTCTAATGGGGAAGGCGGTTTTCTGAATAGGAAGTTCGGCCCGTACAAGCTTTTCGTTATTATTGTTCCCTATGGGGCCGTGGATATACCCAAGCGCCCCGAGCATGATTGCCCAGGTGGCATGGGGTGTCCAGATGAGCGTCAGCGCAGGAAGTAGCGTCGTCAGGGGATGCCAAAGAGCTGCTATGCGCACAATGCAGAGAACCAAGATGAGTAGAGTGAAGCGCTGGAGGCGGTTTTGTAAGATGGGCGCGTGTTCAACGGAATATCGGGTAGAGCGAATCCAATATAAACCGAGGGTCAATCCACCCAAGAGCGCATGGGCAATGGACCAATTGAAGGGACCCTTATCTGTAATGATGGCTAGTTTGAAAGTGCTGGTAGATCCGGCTACGGCTACCTCTATGCCACTGAGGAGAAGCCAAGCCAACAGGCAACTCACTGCATACACCATGTCCCAGTGCTGTGAGCGATTAGGTTGTGGAGATAAAAAAGATGAAAGTGCCTTCATGCAGAGCGTTGGCTATCGCAATCTAGCGCGATGCGACTGCCCGTTGCATCGCGCTGTCCCTGATATTTGCCGCGGTAGGGATTGGGAGTGGTTTGGTCCATGCGCGCAAAGACGAGCTGGCAGATGCGCCGATCGGCCTGCAGGCGAATCGGAAGGCGGTTAGCATTATACAATTCGAGCGTGATCATTCCTTCAAAACCTGGATCCACCCACCCCGCATTTTGTATAAAGAGACCGATGCGACCAATGGAAGATCGTCCTTCGACAAAGGCCGTCACGTCGTCGGGCAGGCGAATGTATTCACGCGTGGTGGCCAGTAGAAAGGAGTTAGGAGGAATAACAATTTCGCTTTGGGTGATCTCTTCGTAACCGACCTCTTTATCGAGTCGGATCACGTCTAAGCGGTTCTCATCCACTTTGAGAAAATGATCGCTTAACCGAACGTCTATAGACGCAGGTTGAATTTGTTCCTCTGTGAGTGGGTCAACGAAGAGTTCGCCGCTGTCAAGCATTGATTTGAGCGTCACGTCAGATAAAATCATAGAAGCCAAATATGGGATTAAATGTGATGCGGCATTTACCAGGTACGAGCCAACTGCGTCAAGAGACGCACGCCAAATCCGACCCCACCTTTGCGCAGGTAGTGGCGATGAGCATCGCTGGATGCGGTGCCTGCGATATCCAGGTGAGCCCATGGGAAGCCTTGGGCAAATTCAGAGAGAAGGGCGGCAGCCGTGCTGGCTCCTCCGGGCGGACCTCCAGAGTTTTTCATATCGGCTATGTCCCCTTCGATTTGCTGGCGATATTCGGGCCAAAGCGGGAGGCGCCACAGTCGTTCATGAGTTTGTTGTCCCGCTGAGATGAGACGCTCGCATAGGGTGTCGTCGTTGCTAAAAAGTCCAGCTGCATGGTGGCCCAAAGCCGTTATGCAGGCACCCGTTAGCGTCGCCAAGTCTACGACGGCTGCCGGTTTAAAGCGCTGTGCATAAGTCAGCGCATCGGCTAAGACCAGCCGCCCTTCGGCGTCCGTGCTGAGTATTTCAACTGTCTTTCCACTGAGCGTCTTCACGGCGTCGCCGGGGCGGAAAGCGTTTCCGTCCGGCATGTTTTCTGCCGCAGCTACAAGGCCGATGATGCGTCGGGGTAGACCCAATTCGGCTACGGCTTGCATAGCGCCGAAAACCGCCGCTGCGCCAGACATGTCTTTCTTCATTGAGACGATCCCGCTGATGCTCTTGAGTGATAAGCCTCCGCTGTCAAAGGTGATTCCCTTGCCGACAAATACTAGGGGCTGCTCTCTTTTTTGGCCATTGTATTCCATGCAGATGAATCTAGGTGGGTTGGCGCTGCCTTGTCCCACGGCTATTAGGGCGCCCATGCCCATTTTGGCCATGGCTTTCTCGTTTAGTATGCGTGCTTTGATGCCGTGTTTTTGTGCGAGGCGACGGGCTTCTGACGCAAGGTAGGCGGGCGTAACGGTTTGGCCGGGATGATTGATTAGATCACGGGCAAATGCTGTGGCAGAGGCAAGCGCCCGCCCGCTCTTCACGCCCGAGCGGAGTGCGGTTAGCTTAGACGGATTGTCTTCCACTAGTATAAGCTGTTTCAGTGAGGTAGGTTTGGGATCAGATCGATAGTGTTCAAAGCGGTATTGTGCCAAGTTGCTGGCTTCGACTAAAGCCTGCGCCGCTGTCTCTACACTGAGCCCAGCGGCTCCGCCGCCGTGTAAGATAGTGGCGATGCGCGTGCAGCCTGTATCCTCAAGAGCGTTTACAGCTTGAGCGGCAGCTCGTCGTGCCGCTTCTAAGTCGAAGGATTCACGCGCCCCAAGTCCTACCACCAAGACGCGCGGAGATGCGACTGCCCCTCTCGTATAGAGTAATAGAGTTTCACCGCTGCTCCCAGAAAAGTCACGTAGTTTTATTGTCGCACTGATCTGTCCTTCTAGTGCTCGATCTAAAGCGGCTGTTGCCCCGCTCGGGTTCGTCCCCGCAAAGAGGTTGACGACGAGCGCATCGACGCGCTGATTTTGAATTTCTCCTCTGCGTACTGTAATTTTCATGTCCGCCTACGGTTTTGGCAAAATTATAGATGATGAAGGTGATCGCTGTCAAGTAAAGCCTCTATGAAAGTGCCTCCATTGGCATATATTCTTACGCGTATAAGTGTTGAAATGACAAATAAGCTACGAGACTTTTTGAAAGACGATCAAGTTTTAACGGCTGACGAAGGTTTAGATGTTTGTTTCTTTGACGGCACGGCCGTGCTACATCAGAGACCTTAGTGCGTCATATTGCCTGAGACAGTTGAGGAGTTATCGCAGGTTTTGGCGTTGGCCAAGGAGAAAATAGACACCTGTCGTTAAGCGCGGATTGGCCGGCGAATCTGTTTCGGTAAATCGGTGCTAAAAACTTAGTTATGGTCGTCGAGCTAGGCATGCGCGTTGTCGCAACGAGTATACCTGAGTGCGTTATTCAGTTGGAGCCTGGCAGTTGCCGTGAAGGAACAGATTTAGAAGCAGTTCACCTTATTGTAGTGCTGGCTGCCGTTTATCGAGTCGAGGAGAATGTATCGTGAAACACTATGGGCTAACGATAGATCTTAAAGATGATCCTGAGTTGATCGCCCAATACAAGGCTCATCATGCTGATCCGTGGCCTGAACCGCTGCTTAAACTGCGTGAGATCGGCATAATAGACATGAAAATTTTTCTGCTTGGAACTCGCATGTTCATGTATATGACGTCCACGGACGAATTTGTGGCTGAGCGTGATTTTCTCACCTACGTGGAGCACAATCCGAAAGCGGCCGAGTGGGATGCGCTCATGCGCACGTTCCAGCAGCAGGTACCCGAAGCCCGTGAGGGCGAGTGGTGGGCGGAGATGGACATGGTGTTTGATTTGGAAAAGCACGTTTAGAAGTGGCTCAAGGGAGAGGAAATCGGCTCGAAGGAAAAGTAGCCATTGTCACCGGATCCGCGTCTGGAATCGGAGAAGCCACCGCACGTTTATTGGCCTTAGAAGGAGCAGCTGTTTGCGCCGTGGATATTGATACCGCTGCAGGTAAGGAGGTCGTCAAAGAAATCCAGTCTGACGGTGGTCAAGCCCTATTTATGCGCGCGGATGTGGGTAAAGGGGCGCAGGTAAAACGCGTAGTTGAGCGCACGCTAAGCGCATGGGGGCGCTTAGACATCCTGCACAACAATGCATATTGGTCTCGGAATGCACCGGCGACTGAACTCGATGAAAAAGCATGGGATCGAACGCTGGAAGTTACCTTGAAGTCAGTCTATTTGGGTGCGAAATACGCCGTTCCCGCTATGCTAGAAAGCGGAGGCGGTGCCATCGTCAATACGGGCTCAGTACACTCTCTTGCTGGCTTTGCCGGGTTCACCGCATACGATGCGGCTAAGGGGGGGGTGCTAGCAATGACGCGGACTATGGCAATTGACTTTGGCCCGGACATTCGCGTCAATGCCGTCTTGCCTGGTGCAATTTTGACTCCGGCCTGGGACGGTACGCCAAAGCAGTTTCGCAATCGCATTGCCGGTATGGTTCCCGCTAAGCGATTAGGGGCACCAGAAGACATCGCACGCGCGGTGCTCTTTTTGTCTTCCGAAGAAGCGTCATACATCACCGGCACGTCGCTGACTGTTGATGGGGGCATGTTGGCTCGTACCGAGTAAATGGGAGGAAGGAGATCATGTCAGTTCAAGGCAAGGCAAAAAAAATGAAACCTAAACGCAAACCGCTCAACCCGTGCTTTTCTTCGGGACCCTGCGCAAAACGTCCCGGTTGGAGTTTAGATGGCCTACGCGAGGCCCCGCTTGGTCGCTCCCATCGGAGCAACTTGGGCAAGGCTCGGCTGAGAGAAGTCATTGAACGAACGCGAGAAATCCTACAGATACCTGCAGACTATCACATCGGTATCGTACCAGCATCGGATACCGGCGCTGTTGAGATGTGCATGTGGTCTATGCTGGGTGCGCGAGGCGTCGATATTACCGGATGGGAGAGCTTTGGTAAGGGATGGATCACCGATGTTGTGAAACAGCTCAAGCTTGAAGACGTGCGCGTTTTTACGGCCGAGTATGGTCAATTACCTGATCTTAAACAACTTGACGGGGACCGAGATATCGTGTTCACCTGGAATGGCACCACGTCTGGGGTTCGGGTGCCGGACGGAGAGTGGATTGCCGATGATAGGCAGGGGCTCACTATTTGCGACGCTACTTCCGGAGTTTTCGCTATGGAACTGCCCTGGGAAAAGCTCGATGTTGTTACCTACTCTTGGCAGAAGGCGATGGGTGGTGAGGGAGCGCACGGCATGCTTGTGCTTAGTCCGCGCGCCGTTCAACGCCTCGAGTCTTATACTCCGCCTTGGCCCTTACCGAAGCTTTTTCGTATGACAAAGAATGGGAAGATTGACGATGCGCTCTTCAAGGGGAGCACAATCAATACGCCTTCTATGCTGTGCGTGGAAGACGCTATCGACGGGCTTCGGTGGGCCGAATCCATTGGTGGATTGGCCGAACTCGTGCGCCGTTCTCAGGCTAATTTGCAGTGTCTGAATGCTTGGGTCGAGTCAAGTGCATGGGCGGCTTTCCTAGCTACGGAAGAAGCCGCCCGGTCCAGCACGTCTATATGCTTGAAATTTATTGATCCCTGGTATGAGGCGCTCGCAGAGGATGTACAGCGATCCAAGGCAAAAGCGCTTGTCGGACTGCTTGAGGAAGAAGGGGTTGCACACGACATTGGATCGTACCGTGATGCGCCTCCGGGACTGCGTATTTGGGGTGGATCGACGGTAGAACAGAGCGACATCGAAGCTTTGCTCCCCTGGTTGGATTGGGGCTGGAGCGAGGTGAAAAAGGCATAGTAGTCGATAGGTTAAAATAGATTGAAAAGGCATCGGTTCCCCCGTGGAATCGATGCCTTTTTCATGGCTAGTGTACGGCGGCTCAAGCCGGTGCGGATTGTAAATCCATCATCAATCATATATGTAACCGATGGCTTCTTCTGTAAGTGATATCGAATATGTTGATCGGAAGATGAAATTAATTTAGGGGGAAATACTAACAGAGACTATACCAAGGGATTCTACTCGAAAATTACCCCGTTCTGGGCTGGGCAGAACGGGGCAATTAAAAGCGGAATATTCACAGCAAAAGCAGCCTATTTTTTTTTCGATGCGGCCTTTTTTTTGTTACCCGACTGCAGGCGGTTTGCCGCACCCACCGAGCCAATATGCAGCGCGTCGTAGGCTTGCTGTGACGTTTTGAAAGGTCCTTCGTGTGACCCCGAACCGTGCCAGTTGAGGTTGGTGTACATCGGGTTCGGGGCGTCGGTCGTCTTTTCGCGGGTGGCGATATGTGCTAGCATGCGCTCTTCTAACATTGCGACGACGGCCTTTTCTTTTGAGGCCACATTTTTTAACTCTAACGGGTCTTTGATCAAGTTATAAAGCTCGACGCGTGGCTTAAAGTGAAAGTCTGGCTCGAGAGCTACCATCAGTTTCCACTCTGGGGTACGCCAGCCGTGCTTGCGCATCCAAGTGCACTCGGTGATATAAAATTCGGAGTAGTTTGAAGCGCGCTTGCCGGATATAAGCGGAAGCAGAGATTGGCCGTCAAAAGAGATGTCATTCTTTATGTTCAGCAGCTGCAGGACGGTTGGGACCAGGTCTTGATGCAGACTTGTTCCCTTTACCCGATGACCTGCAGGAACTTTACCCGGTAGGCGAATAATCAGAGGGACGTAGAGCGTGTTGTCGTACATGCCGTGGTGGTCATACCAACAATCGTGCTCATACAGCGTTTCGCCGTGGTCTCCGTTAATGACGATAAGTGTATCGTCTTCGAGCCCGAGTTCAGACACGCGCGTTATAATGCGCTGAATGCAGGCATCCATGTAGGCGATGGCTCCGTCGTACTGCGCATCGATGTAGTGGCGATCTGTGACGCCTGGCGGCATCCAGTCGGCAAAAAAATCGCAAAAAGGCTTGAAGTTGAAGACAGGCTCCATCGACTTATTTTTTGGATCGAATTCGTTCCCGCTGTAAAACATGCGCTCAAAAGGAGCAGGCGGAAGATAGGGAGCGTGTGGGTCCATGTGCCGCAAAAAGAGAAAAAAGGGCTTTTTTGATTTAGAAAGGCGCTCGAGTTCTGGAACTGCGACGTTGTTTAAATCTTCAGCCTTGGGGCTGCGCCCAGCTGCCCAAGATCCCCAAGCGGGGTAGTCGAAGTAGCGATCAAAGCCGCGCGAACTTGGATTGCCCGTAAAGCCGACGCACGAAGTGTTATATCCATTTTTCTTGAGGATTTCCGGAAGAGTGCGGACTTTTTTGGGTAAGCCTCCTTTGTGACGCAGAGCGACGACTGAGGTCGAAAAACAGTCTAAACCTGTGAGCATAGAGGCATAGGCTGAGGTCGTTGGGATATGCGGAGAATAGTTCTGTTCAAAGAGCGTACCGCCCTCAGCAAACTTATCGATGTGTGGGGTTGTTTGGTGGTGATAGCCGTAGCAGCTCATATGGTCGGCGCGCAGGCTATCAATACCGAACAGAATAAGGTTCGTTTTTTTGGTGGGCATAGCATCCTCACGAGGTAGAGTGTGGCTGTAAGCAGGGTAAGATGGTAAAACGGTATACATTCGTCGTCAAGAGACAGGACA
>CAXGPR010000025.1:0-44801 GCA_964011675.1 uncultured bacterium | reverse complement strand
TCCGTTCGGCTCGTCCACGCGTAGCCGTTCTCCGAGAGCAGGGCATCAACGGACAGGTTGAAATGGCCGCAGCGTTTGACGCAGCAGGATTTGAGGCCGTCGACGTACCGATGACGGATCTGCTAGCCGGACGCACGGCCTTGGATATGTTTCACGGACTAGTCGCCTGCGGCGGTTTTAGCTATGGAGACGTGTTAGGGGCAGGAGCTGGCTGGGCACGCTCCATTCTCTTCAACGAGGCACTGCGAGAGCAATTTACCGCTTTCTTTTCCGCTCCCAACACCTTTTCTCTCGGCGTGTGCAACGGCTGTCAGATGCTCTCCCATCTCAAAGAGCTCATCCCCGGCAGCCAGCACTGGCCGCGCTTTTTACGCAACCGCTCTGAACAGTTTGAGGCACGCGTCAGCACGGTGGAAATCACAGAGAGTCGATCGGTATTACTCAGCGGAATGCAAGGGTCGCGTCTGCCCATCGCCGTAGCACACGGAGAAGGCCGCGTGGTTTTTTCCGACGACAACGCACTCGAGACGCTGCGAAACAGCGGACAGCTAACCCTACGCTACGTCGACAATCACGGCCAGCCCAGCACGAAATACCCGACCAATCCCAATGGATCTCCCGAAGGCATTACAGGTCTTTGCTCAGTCGACGGTCGCGCCACTATCATGATGCCACACCCCGAGCGCGTATTTCGCTCCATGCAGCTTTCTTATCGCCCTGAGAAATGGCTTGACGACGAGGGACCGTGGCTCAGGCTCTTTCAGAATGCGCGCGCCTTTGTCGACTAGCAGGAGCAAGGACAGAACGCTAAACCAGAGGACATGATCAACTTGACACTTAAAGCATACCTGCTCAAAATGTATACCTGCAGCGCCTAAAACTCACTACAGGAGCCACTATGACCACCGCTATCCGCTGGGGTATACTCGGCACTGGCAGCATTGCCAAACAGTTCGCCCGCGGTCTGGCCGACACGCCCAATGCCGTCTTACAGTCAGTCGGTTCGCGCACCAAAGAAAACACCGACGCCTTTGGCAAGGCGTTTTCCGTTCCCACGCGCTACGCATCTTACGAAGCGTTGGCCAACGATCCCGAAGTAGATGCGATTTACGTCTCGACGCCGCATCCCTTCCACAAAGACAACAGCATCCTTTGTCTACAGGCAGGCAAAGCCGTTCTGTGCGAAAAGCCATTTACGATCAACGCAGCCGAAGCCACGGAGGTCGTAGAGGTCGCACGCAGCAGCGGCGTCTTTCTCATGGAGGCCATGTGGAGCCGATTTTTCCCCGCAATGCAACAGGTAAAAAAATGGCTTGATGAAAAAGCTATTGGCGAAGTGCGGCTGGTCAACGCAGACTTTGGCTTTCGCGCTGGAATCAATCCCGAAGGGCGTCTATTTAACCCTGCACTAGGCGGTGGCGCCCTGCTAGACGTAGGCATTTACGCAACGTCCTTCGCATCGTTTGTGCTGGGACCACACCCGACGCGCATCGAGAGTATGGCAAACATCGGCGAGACGGGGGTCGACGAGCAAAACGCCGTTATTCTGGGATATGAAAACGGCGCGATGGCACTGCTGAGTAGCGCTATACGCACCTCGACGCCGCACGAAGCAACGATCGTGGGCACCGAGGGAACCATCCGCATACCCACCCCCTTCTGGAGGGCGTCCAAGGCCTCGCTCAAAGCAGGCGATCGCGAAGAAGAGGTCGAATTCGACGCGCAGGGAAACGGCTATAACTACGAGGCTGCTGAAGTCGGTCGCTGCCTGCGCGATGGACTCCTTGAGAGCCCGACCATGTCTCTAGACGAAACCATTGCCCTCATGAACATACTCGACGCCGTGCGCGCCCAGTGGGGCTTTACCTATCCCATGGAGTAACTGATGATGGAATACGGATCAATTGAAGGAGTAAACAAAAAGATATCGCGACTGGTGCAGGGATGTATCATGCTGCATAGCAACAAGCTCGAGGAGAGTTTCGCTTTACTCGACACCGCCTATGCAGCGGGCATCACCGCCTACGACTCGGCCCACCTTTATGCCGGAGGCGAAGTGGATCGCGTGCTCGGTCTGTGGATGGAAGAGCGCGGCAATCGCGAAGAGATCGTGCTCATCGGCAAGGGTGCTCATCTAAACCAAGACCGCAATCGCGTTACACCGCACGATATTGCATCCGATATGGCCGACTCATTGGTCCGCTTGCGCAGCGACTATATCGACATCTACCTACTGCATCGCGATGATCCAACCAAGCCCGTTGGCCCGATCGTTGATGCACTTAATGAGCATCACGCAGCGGGCCGCATTCGCATCTTTGGCGGCTCCAACTGGTCGCCCGAACGCTTAGAAGAGGCCAACGAGTATGCCGACAAAAATGGCCTGGTGCCGTTTGCCGTATCGAGTCCCAACTTTAGCCTAGCCGAGCAGATGGAAGAGCCGTGGACCGACTGTCTGTCGATCTCTGGTGCGTCACAGGAAGCAGCACGTCGTTGGTATGTCAGCAAATCTATGCCGCTCTTTACTTGGTCTAGCGTAGCGCGCGGATTTTTCTCGGGCAAGATTACCAGTTCCAATGCCGAAGAAGTCCGCGACCAGTTCGACGGCTCCATGCCCAAATCCTACTACTACCCAGATAACTTCAAGCGCCTAGACCGCGCTTGGGAGTTGGCCGAAGATAAAGGACTGACCGTGCCGCAAATTGCCCTGTCCTACGTCCTCAGCTTTCCCCTCGACATCTACGCACTGGTTGGCAGTGCAAACAGCGAAGAAATCGCTTCTAACCTGCAGGCTTTGCAAAGCCGTCTAACCGAAGAAGAGATGGCGTGGCTCGATTTGCGTAGCCAAACGCGCTGACATCATTTACATCGCTGATAAAGAGAAAGGCCCCGTGCTAAGCGCATGGAGCCTTTCTCTTTGCTGTTTACGCACCTTACTGAGGTGCCTGAAAAGCACATAGCTGCCAGGTTTGCCGGAACCACCCACCGAGCGCTTGGGGGGCCTCCCCACTCATGTCCCACGACCAACGCACCGTATCGCTCCCCGCCGTATACAGCACGAACGCCGTCCTATTTCCTCGCCCATGAGACCCCTGTCGCAAGACATCCTCTCCCAACAGCGCATCTCGTAGTTCTTCTACTTGTTGACTATCTAGACGCGCCTTCCAAAGCAGCGAATCATTACGTCCTATGCGCTGATGCGCCTCCAACAAACCGTCCGCGTGTAAGCGATAGGTTTTGTATAGCCCCGCCACACCCCCGCCCTGCGTGAGCTCTAAAACGTAATCAACCTGCGTCCGAGACCGGCTCACCTCTTCCGGCATTTCAGATGGAGACGTGCAGGCCAGCCATAATAAACACGTAAGCAACGCCGTCTTACTCTGTATGGCCGCCCATTTTGATTCAGGTGTCTGCTTTATGAATTTCATACTATCCCCACCTGAGATAATCTTACACGCATCTATCTCATCCGCCCGTGTACACGCAGCGCACTTCAATACATTACACACATCAAATGTCCCTAAGATCGTCAATGAGGCGCTCTTGCCTATCTATCTGCGATTTGTTAATCATACCCGAAGCTATATCTCGCGGCACACATGGCCGGCGCAGATCATAGTCTCGTAATAACTCCCAACCAGAGAGACCGCGCAAAAACGCATCTTTTTCTCTGTCATAGAAGCGAGCTATCATGTCGAAAAAACCCAATATAGTAGTCATCATGTCCGACCAGCAGCGCCTGGACACCGTATCGGCCTATGGCCTGAACGACATCTGCAAAACGCCCCATATTGATGCGCTGGCCGCCCGTGGAACACGCTTTGATGCGGCTTTTACGCCAACAGCTATTTGCTCTCCTGCTCGCGCTTCTTTTTACACCGGTCTCTACCCACACAAGCACGGCGTTACAGGCAACGGTCTATGCCTCAAGGAAGACGTCCGCGGTGTCAACCACTATCTGCAAGAAGCCGGCTATCAGTGCGGCTACGCCGGGAAGTGGCACGTCGACGAAGAAACGGGGCCCTGCGGCTACGGCTTTGTCGGGCGGGACTTTCTCGGCTACGCCTTTCCCGGATCGGGCGTGCTGCCCGGCCTACAGTTTGGCGCACGACCGCACGGACACAATCCCTACGCAGACTACCTAAAAGAACGCGGCTTTGATCCAGCTCCCAGCGTATCTAAACGCTACGTCGGCACGAATCCTTCTAATCAAGCACAGGAAATGTTCGCCCTGCACGATGGACCGGTCGAATCGTGTATAGAATACTTTGTGGCCGAGGAGTCGATTCGCGTGCTCGACGAAATGAGCAGCGACGATGAACCGTTTTTCCTATGGGCTAATTTTTGGGGGCCGCACAGCCCTTCGTTGGTACCCGAGCCCTACTTTTCTATGTATGATCCCAAAGCCGTTGCCGAACATCCCAGCTACTGTGAAACCTTTGCAGACAAACCCTATCGCCAGCAGCTCATCGAACGGCTCTGGGGGCTGGGCGATTATGGCTGGGAGGGCTTTCAAGAAATCGCGGCTCGCTATTTTGGGCACTGCACGTTGATTGATGACATGGTCGGCCGGATCGTTGCCCATTTAGAAAAAATAGGCCAACTCGACAACACGATTATCGTCTATACAGCCGACCACGGTGACTGCTTGGGAGCACACAAGCTGATCGAGAAAGGCGAGTTTATGTATGACGAAATCTACCGCATCCCGCTCGTGGTTGCCCACCCCGAATGCCAACTTCCCGGCGGCTCCTGCGATGAATTTGTCTACCTACAGGAGGTCATGCTATCGGCGCTCGACGCCGCCGGCTTGGACGTGCCCGAGCATATGGACGGCGCTTCTTTTTTACCTGCGATTGAAGGACGTCCCTACAGCAATGGACGAGAAGAAGTCTACTGCGTATTTGACCGACATTTCACCGTGGCGAACCAACGCATGGTGCGCACGCGCACGCACCAATTCACCTTTAACTCGGGCGACCCAGGGGAACTGTATGACCTACAGCGCGATCCCTACCAGCTCAACAACGTATACGGTCAGCCCGAATACGAGGACGTGCGACGCGATCTCATGCGGCGCATGGATTCGTATATGGTCGATTTGAACGATCCGCTTTACAGCTGGTATGGCCGTATCCAAGGCGCCTACTAGCCTTAAACGCGCGGCGGCACGCGCTCCGAGGGGCGGTCACCGCACTGCATTTTTCTCTCACTCCGTCAGCGCCTGCATGAGCGCTTCTGCTATCACGATGTGTCCGGTATGGTTGGGATGGACCGGCTCCGGGCAAAACGTATTCGCATCGCGGTACTGCAGATGCTCTTGGTATATGTCGTGCAGGTTGACCAAGCGCGCATCGTATTTTGCCGCCATTGCTTCCACCGTCTCTATGTAGCGTGGCAGGAGCGATAGAACCTGCGAACGGAACGTGCTTCCCGAGCAATCCGTCGAAATATAAAACGGCGTAATCAACAGCAGCGGACAGTTCAACTCATCGCGCGTGCATCCCAGAACTTCGTCGTATACGCTGGCAAAGTGCTCCGGAGATACGCCATCTTGAGAATTCCGCAAATGGCTGTGTAAATCATTTATGCCGATTTTAATCGACAAACGATCTGGCTTGTGAAAAAGCACGTCATCCCGCCAGCGCTCTTTTAGGTCGGTAATGCGATTGCCGCCGATGCCCTTGTTGATATACGCAATATTCCGATCAGGAAAGCGCGCCGTAGCCAGTTCGGTGAAAAGGCGCACATAGCCACTACCCAACGGCATCTCCGCACCGCGGCGACCGCAGTCCGTTATGCTGTCGCCGATAAACAGCATCGTTTGCCCACCTTCTATCCAGAAAGTGCTCATACTCTCGACCTCTCTTTGTGATTTTTTCAACAGGCCGCAAAAATAATCCAACCCTCATCGGTCGTCCAGAGTTGACAGAGAGACGTCGCCATGCAATACTGAGTCGCGTTACGACCTTCTTGGGTCCTTATAAGGAGCACCAACTAAATGGGACATTTCTACGACAACTCGATTATTCCACAGCATCTCAGACGCAACTTTGACGTATATGAACGCATAGAAAAACTCGAGCTCGAATTGGGTACTTTGGACCAGTGGATAAACCGCGATCTCAAGGGCGCCAACATATGCACGATAACCTTTCACGAATCGGGCCTAGTCTATATTTCAGGCTACGGCTACGGGCCGGGTCAGATGTACGACGATCCAAAGCGCATTGAAGAAGGCCAAGAAGCCGCACAGTTTATTGCCGACGCGATGATCGGCCGCCTGCACTGGTCGCTCGTGTGTGGTGGGGAGGGGGGTGATTTAAACGACGTGCTTTACTCCGTCAAAGGACTGGGTATGGTCGTATCTACCGACGTCGCGTTTGACGGAGCGCCCGCTGTGATGAACGGGTTTTCCAGCCGATGGCAGTCCGTATTCGGCGGCGGAACGGGCGCCTTTGCCGTTGATGGCGAAGACAGCAGCTATTCAGGCGTGCACGCACGCAGTGCTATAGGCGGCTTTACCGGGCGTTTTTCCATCGAGCCCGAACTAATTGTTGCCATCCCACCAGAATTGGCCAAAGCCATTATACAAAACCGAGGCTGGATTTTTCCACTCCCTCCGCGCGAAGCCGAACGCATACGCGCAGAAAATAAAAAAACGACCTAAAGGGCAGCGCGAGTGAAAGCCAACGGGTGCGAAGTCCTCTGAAATCCCGCCCTCGGGATTGACCCTATTGGGCCCACGGCTGCCATTCCGTGCGCAGCGATCGTCTTTCCTTTAGAGCTTGAGCACAGAGGATGCTTAGGTAGTGATCCTGGCAGGCTTCAGCAAGCGGGTAAGGCGGCACGCTTCCTCCGACATACACCACCATACCCAGCATAAGCGCACCAATAGCCACCTCATCATCAACCAACAGCACCTGGACGAGCGGATTCTCATACACCCATTCAGTACCCAGCTGAATGCCTTTGAGATAGTGTCCCTCGAGGTTGCCCGGTCCACCGGCTATATGACGGATGAAGTCCATATACAGTCGAGTAAGTAAAACGTCTACGTGCTGTCCTCGACGTGCTCTTCGCGAAGCGGCCCATCGCGTCCGGGTCCCTCAACCAGCGGCGCGGTAAAAGCGCGCGCTTCAATGGTCGCATCTTCGTAGCCGATGCGCAAGCAGCTTGCGCATCAGGCTCATCCCGTGGTAGCCGTGTGCGGCCGACACCTGCGCCTGCGTTACCGCACCTATTGTGCCCCTGCGCGCACGGCTGCATAACAGGGCTGTAAAAAATACTGCTCAGCTACACACACTTTTTCACCCTTCTCCTCTACGTATTCCCACAGGTCGATCATGTCGGCTACCTCAGGCGCTGGAGGCGTTTCCGAAAGCACCGGCACGCCGCGCTCGACCAGCACTTTAATTAGCTCAGGATTAGTCGCCTAGGGTAACGAGGTAATAACGAATTCGAGCGGCTCTTTATCCAGCATGCTATCTATCGTGGCATAGGTAGAGCATCCCCAATTGCGGGCGAAGAGATCGACTTTCTCCGGGCGGCGCGCTACGACCGGAGGCACGGAAAATACATCGGTAGCCGCCGCCATTCGAGTAAAAAATTCGGCGCGCCAGCCGGATCCCACTACGCCAAAACGTATTTTTCCCATTCCATTCCTTTCCCATTGCAACTATGTTTCACTCGAAAAACGGCAAACGATCTCATATAACTTCTGCGTTGCAAAAAGCAGTTCTTCTACGGACGTGCGTTCGTCGTGTCCGTGAATCAGCTTCATTTCCTCTTCTCCGGGCTTCTGCCGATAGGGCATAAAACCGTAGATCTGTGTCTCCGGACGGCGAGGTACGATATGCTTGGCATCCGTACCTGCAGGCAACAGGTAAGGTAAGAGTCCGGCATCCTCGTCGCTTTCCCGTATAATATCGGCGATGGCCACGTAGAGCGGCGATTCCGCATCGGCCTCAAGCGGAGGCGTATACTGGTCGACTTCAATCTCGACTTCGTCCCCTACAAAAGCGCGCAGTTCCTCAATAAAGCTCTCCTGACTCTGCCCAGGCGCCAAGCGCCCATCAACCCAAGCCGTCGCCTCTCCGGGAATCACGTTGATCTTACTGCCGGCCTGAAGCATGGTCAGAGAAGCCGTGTTGCGCAGCATCGCTCCCAACTCGCTGCGCAGCTCTTCGTCGATGCGCAACGCAGCCAGCGCCTCACTGCTAGTTTCTTCATCCAGCAAGCCGAGCCAGATTTCCGACTCTGTCTGGGGAACGTGGCGCGCAATCTCTCCGACCATGTGACGCACGCTCTGCGACACGTGCACGGGTAGGACTGCTCCTTCTAAACTGGCAACGGCGCGAGACAGTTTTATGATTGCGTTATCTCCGTGCGGCATTGAGCCATGTCCGGGCGTGCCGCGCGCAACCAGACGCAAGCGACACAGACCCTTTTGTCCCGTCTGACAAGTGTAAAAACGTTGATCGCCGACGCATAGGTCGTGTCCTCCACCCTCTGTGAGGATATAGCGCGCACACCAAAGTTCGGGACGATGATCTATGATCCATCCCGGGCCGTGGTTTCCTTTGCCCGCTTCTTCATCCGCCGTAGCAGCAAAAATCACGTCGCGGTTAAGCAACATGCCCTCGCGCTTGAGCAGTAGAAATACCATGAGTTCAGCGGCAACCATATTTTTCATATCCAGTGCACCGCGCCCCCATACGTAGCCATCAATAAGTGCACCGGAGAAAGGTGGGTGCGTCCAGCGCTCTGGCTCGGCGGCAACTACATCGGTGTGCCCAAGCAGCATGAGCGGTTCTTTTTCGCCTCCCGCAATCGTCGACAGCACGTTGCCCCTTCCCGGCTCGGACTCCACAAAGACCGAAGGCAGTCCCTCTTGGGACAGCACGCCCTCTATATAGCGCGCCGCTGCTGTTTCATTTCCCGGCGGATTGGTCGTGTCTATGCGAATGAGTTCCTGCAGGTGATGCGTCACCTCATCGCGCACAGCATCCCAGTCAATCATAGTCTACTTAGTTCTGTCTCCTCACACATAACACCGTTATGGATATCCATCGTGTAACTCGATCTGGCAGCATTTGTAAGCACTTTCACACACCGGTCTCCGTCAAAAAATCAAGGTCTACGCCGCGATCGGCCTGCTGGACTCGCTCGGCGTAGAGTCGGCGCCACCCGCGCCCAGGCACGGTAGGTTTTTCCCACTCGGCGCGACGACTCTCCAATTCGCTTTCCGCAACGAGCAGATCGAGACGGCCCGCTTCTGCATCGAGTTCAATCTCATCACCATCGCGCACGAGCGCCAGCGGACCTCCGACGGCCGATTCGGGCGCTACGTGTAAAACGACGGCGCCGTAGGCCGTTCCGCTCATACGACCATCTGAAATCCGCACCATGTCTTTCACCCCTCGTTCGGCCAGGTATTTAGGTAGAGGCATTGATCCCGCTTCCGGCATCCCCATAGCAACCGGTCCTACGCCGCGCAGCACGAGCACATCATCTGGCTCGATGCCCAGCGTGGGGTCGTCAATCCGCCCAGCAACGTCCTCAGGCCCCTCAAAGACTACGGCCCGACCGCGGTGTTTATGTAAATGAGGAGAGGCCGCAGCTCGCTTGAGCACGGCTCCGTCCGGCGCAAGAGAGCCCTTGAGGACTACCAGCGAAGCGGCCGGGGCCAGCGGCTCGTGCAGCGGACGAATCGTCGTCTGCCACGCGCCCGGCGCTTCCGCATCAGCCAACAAATCGGCCAGGCGCTGGCCCGTCACTCCCACCGTATTTAAATCGAGCTGTGATTCCATCACCTTGAGCAGAGCCGGCACGCCCCCGGCGCGGTCAAAATCTTCCATATAGCCGCTACCAGCCGGTTTGCAATCGACCAGCAGAGGTATCTGTCGCGCAATGCGATCAAAATCATCCAACGTCAGTTGCACGCCGGCGCGCCCGGCTAAGGCTAACAAGTGCACCACCGCATTCGTCGAGCCACTGAGCGCGGCCAACGCGCGCAGCGCATTCTCAAAGGCTGGACGCGTCAGAATCTGGCGCGCGGTGCGACCCTGTCCTGCCAGAGCAACGGCACGTCGACCCGTCTCAACTCCGACTCTCAGCCGCGCTCCAGTCGTGGCCGGAGGCGAAGCTGAGCCCGGAACCATCAGGCCCAAAACTTCGGCCAGACAGGCCATGGTCGAGGCAGTCCCCATCACCATGCAGGTACCTGCCGTGGGACACAGACGCTCGCGCACTGCAACGATTTCATGCTCATCCAGCTCGCCGGCCCGGTGCTTTCCCCAGTAGCGTCGACAGTCTGTGCAGGCGCCCAGTCGCTCGCCGCGCCAGTCACCCGTCAGCATAGATCCAGCGACCGCGACAATGGAGGGCACGTCGAGCGAAGCCGCAGCCATCATCTGGGCCGGCGTTGTCTTGTCACACCCCCCGACCATGACTACGGCGTCCATGGGCTGCGCGCGCACCATTTCCTCCGTTTCCATTGCCATGAGATTGCGGTAAAGCATAGACGTAGGCGAGAGTAAAATTTCCCCTAGGGAAATCGTCGGAAACACCATCGGTAACCCGCCCGACTCAAGCACACCACGACGAATGGACTCAATCAGCTGTGGCACCTCTCTGTGACAGGTATTGTAATCAGACGCCGTATTGGTGATCCCTATAACCGGACGCTCCAAGTCTTCACTATCGTAGCCGGCCGAAGCGAGAAAAGCGCGACGTAGATAACGACTAAACCCCTTGTCGGCATAAGTAGTCAAATTTCGATCTATGCCGCGGGGTCCCGTTTCTTCCATTCATTACTCCCCCATTTTTGCTGCTAAGGTAGTGTCCTCACCTCTTGGCGGCAACGGCTCGGCGTCGCATTCAGAGGCGTCTTGCTTCCCCTATGCTCATGCCCTACACTCTTATCAAACAGACACCACTCGTTAGCTCGACAGGACCGTGCCTTGATCCGCGACACCATAACCGACGGGAGACCGACTCCCGAGCCCTCTGCCTCCGAAAGCATTTTAGACTATTTGGCCTATCTGAAGCGGCGCGTGCTGGGCAATTACCTGATCCACCACGAGACGATTCCGGCGCGCACCGAGCAACTCGCACGCGACCTATCCCATTTGCCCCCTTGCGTGCCAGATATCCTCAAGGCAGCCGGTATTTCTACTCTCTACACGCATCAAGCCGAAGGTATCAAAAGAGCTCTTGAGGGACAGCACGTAGCCATCGCCACGCCAACGGCTTCTGGCAAGACCATTGTATACAACGTACCAGTACTGAGCACGCTGTTAGAAAATAAAAAAGCGCGTGCACTCTACATATTTCCCCTTAAGGCCCTTGAACAAGATCAGTTTGATGAGATTAATAGCCTCATGAACGCCTTGGATCCCGACCTGACGGTCGGCATCTACGACGGCGATACCTCGGACTATCAGCGCAAGAAAATGCGCGCCAATCCCCCCCACGTGCTCTTTACGACACCTGACATGCTTCACTCAGGGATTCTCGCCTTTCACGAAGCTTGGGCCGATTTTTTTTCTCACCTACACTTTGTCGTAATTGATGAATTACACACTTACAGCGGCGTTTTTGGCACACACGTGCTACACCTGTTCCGCCGCCTAAATCGCATTTGCTCATATTACGGCTCTGATCCGACATACATTACTTCGTCGGCAACGATGGGCAATCCAGAAGAACTTGCCTCTTCGCTTATCAACCGTTCATTCCACGCCATCACGGAAAACGGGGCTCCAGCGGCCGCACGCCACTTTGTCTTTCTCAATCCACCGGAAAGTCCCAATACGCTGGCGGCTAACCTGCTGCGCCTGAGCGTGCAAAAGGACTACCGCACCATCGTCTTCACCCGAGCACGAGTCATCACCGAACTGGTATACCGCTGGGCTACGCAGAGCCGTCCTGACCTGCGCTCAAAAATTTCTTCTTACCGAGCCGGCTACCTACCGGAAGAGCGCCGCCAGATTGAGCACGACCTCAACAGCGGCCAGCTTTTCGGCGTTGTATCGACATCCGCACTAGAGCTGGGCATTGACATCGGTGGTCTAGACGTATGCGTATTAGTCGGCTACCCCGGATCCATTATCAACACATGGCAGCGAGCTGGGCGCGTAGGCCGGGCCGGACGCGAGTCACTCATCATCCTCATCGCCTCCAAGGACGCGCTCGACCAGTATTTCATGAAACATCCCGTGCAGTTTTTCGAACGCGGGGTCGAGGATGCAGTGGTCGACCCCACCAACAAATACATTCTTAAAAACCATCTGGTATGCGCTGCTCGTGAGTTCCCCCTCACCACGCAAGAACCCGAATATGAGATGCCCAACTGGCGCGAAGCGATCGACGAATTAGTCATGGAGGGATTGCTACTACAGGGGGCAGACGGAGACGCTTGGTTTGCCGCGCGCAAGCAGCCACATCGCCTGGTCAACATGCGCACCATTGGCGAGTCCTACAATATCATAGAAGATGGACGCAACGGGCTCATTGGCACCGTCAGCGGTGGGCAGGTCTATGGCGAGTGCTACGAAGGAGCAGTCTATTTACACCGGGGGCGACAGTATCTTATCGGGCAACGCAACCCAGAGAAGGGGCAGATCTACGCAAAAGAGGTCGACGTACCCTACTTCACGCGCGCCAAATCAGAAAAAGACACAGAAATACTCGAAGAGCTACGTTCCAAACCTATGGACAGTTTTATGGCTAAGCTCGGTCGGCTAAAGGTCTCTTCGCAGGTCGTGGCCTATGAGAAAGTCCGCGTCGGCGATCAGGTCATTATCAGTCAACACCCGCTCGAATCCCCCGTGCAGCATATCGAAACTGTTGGCTTCTGGATTGAGCTAGACGCGCATTTCAAAAAAGATCTACGCCGAAACAACTTCCACTACATGGGATCGATCCACGCCATTGAGCACGCCATGAAATCGCTCTTTCCCCTGTTGGCACTGAGTAATCGGACGGACGTCGGCGGCATTTGCTACCCGGTACATCCGCAGCTCAAAAAGGGCGCCATCTTTGTATATGATTACCATCCCGGCGGTATTGGCCTGGCCGAGAAAGGCTTTGCTAAGCTCCAGCGCCTACTAGAGATGACGCTAAATATGGTAGAGGGATGTAACTGCGAGCTGGGATGTCCGTCGTGCATCCACTTTCCCACCTGCGGCGCCGGCAACGTGCCGTTAGACAAAGCAGGATGTGAGCACCTCCTCAACGTGCTAACGGGACGCAGGAAGATCGATATCGCTACCCTGCCCAAAAGTGAGGAAATCGAGGACGACGAGCCCCCACTCTACGCCGACTGGGAAGACGAGGAAAACGACGAGTTACCGCCAGAGGTCGAAGCAGGTCCGCGCGTTGTCGTATTCGATTTGGAAACCCAACGTTCAGCCGCCGAAGTGGGGGGCTGGAACAAAGCGCATATGATGGGCATGTCGATAGGTGTCGTCTGGGACAGCCACGAACAGAAATGTATCACTTATTTTGAAGAAAACGTAGACGGACTCATAGAACACTTGCAAAAAGCAGATCTGGTCGTGGGATTCAATATTATTGGCTTCGACTATACCGTCTTGCGTGGCTACAGCAAGTTCGACTTCAAAGAACTCAACACACTCGACATCCTACGCGAGATTCACGGGCGTCTGCGCTATCGCGTTAGCTTAGACTCAGTGGGCAAGGCCACGCTCGACGCGGCCAAAAGCGCCGACGGACTCATGGCACTAAAGTGGTATAAAGAGGGACGCTTAGATCTGATCGAAGCATACTGCCGCAAGGACGTAGAACTGACGCGTGATCTATTTTACTATGCGCTCGAGCACAGCTACTTGCTTTTTGATCGCAAAAGCGAAGGCCGCATGCGCATTCCACTCGACTGGAAGTTGGAAGAATTAGTTGCAAAAACTTAGGTAAATACAACACCGTAGATTGAGATCGCTCCGTGCTCTACCCAGTCGATTTCACCGGCCTGACGCACCGACCGAACGCACATCCATCATACATCTTATTCACTCTTCACCGTAGCGATCGTCTTTTCCACTGCATTGCGTAATCCTTCTGGCAGCGCACTGAGATAAGCCTCCTCGGCATATTCGGCCTCCTGTGCCCATTCAGTGATGGTCGAATGTCTCGCCTCTTCTGACGTACCATACACAATAAAGAGCGACCTGCGGCCCACCCCTGAGCGCTTTAACCCAAGGTGAATTCCCCGCGCATCAAAGGGCACCGCACCACACTGCCCGCTCGCACCTCAACCTGTACAGCTCCTTCAAATAGCTCTTGCCATCCCGTTTGGCCCTCTTCAAAACGCACTTCCTCCCGCGCAGTATTTGGTCGGTTGTGAGAACCGGGCACAAACCAGAAAAAGTGGTCATCTTTAAGCGCCAGTAGTACCTGCGTCGCCGGCATTCTATCCATGTGTCGAACCCGCAGTTCCTCGGGCGAATACTTGCCCCATGCTACGTACAAATCTCTGTGCCAATCAGGCAGATACTCGTAAGCCTCTTCCATCGCAAACGCTGCAATCCCCAACATCGCCGGATCGCCTCCAAGAATACGGTTGGCAAACTCGATTAACTCTGGCGCACCCATAGCTTGCATTAAAATACGCTGAGCTATAGCCGGATGATGCGGATCTTGAAAGCGATGACCTTTCAGGAAGTGAGTGCGTTCGTCACGTTCGGCCCGTCCCAGAACCAGAGCGGCCTCAATTGTCGCCTCGTAACTAGCTTGAATGTTGCCCAACTGCTCAAGGTCTATGAGGTCTTCCAATACTATGTATCCATCGCTGTAGTACTGTTCGAACATCGCATCAGAAATTATACAAAGCTCCACGTTCAGATACTAAATGTTTGCTCATCACCCGTTCCATGCCCTGTTTAATTAAAACATGCATCGCTTTGCCCCCGCGTTAATGCGCTTTCACAAAGGCCGGAAAGATTAACCGATCCCCGGGCCCATTTAAATTATATCCAAGACATACAGGCCGAGTGGATTTGCAGGAGGCATTTCCTCTCTTGGACGATCTCTATTCCGGTCCAGCGTTTCCCATCGCAACACGTAGTCTTCACCTGATCGGTTTCCAGTGCCCCGGGCATTCTTTGTGTTTACCACCATGCCGGGGTATTCTGACTGAACGGTCCATAACTCGTCTGGCAACTGTCCATCATTCACGGGGTATGAACCAACGATCTCAAGCGTCTCTGAATCAAGCTGCCAGATTCCCGAACCCTCTTTGACATGCCAATAGCGCTGGCTCAATCCGCCATCTGGCTCAGCTTTGACCCCATCCAATTAAATTTCCGCACGAATAGACCCCCCTCTACTAAATGCCCATCGGTAGTTCCAATCACTCAATTGATAAATCACCCAAGCATCCTGTTCCAAGCAAGCACAATAGGCTTGCGTGCATCCCCCTTCATCGTGTTTATGATAGCTTACTATCGCCCGGTGGTCAGAATCAAAGCCCAAGGACTGCGTCATGTTGATTAATCCGTCGCCGGGCGGCACGGGATCGACCTCAGCGCCGCTCTTCATAGTAATAAGCAATGCCAACGCATTCCCGCTACCCGTTGTCCAATGGCCTAGTGGTGCGAAAGTAAATCAGTGGATCTACGTGCATATTGCCACACAAATGGACGTAACCAGCATCTTCAATGGACATAATCAGGAAATTATGACTGTCCCAACCGAGCTCTGAAGACCGCCTACTCCGCCCTTCTAACCAAATCCCTTCGGGATGAGCCAAAGTCCACACATCCTCCTCTAAGGCCCGCATACCAACCATCATTTTGCGCTCTGCGCCGTAATAGGCTACGAACTGGCGGTCGCCATGTGTCAGTAAATCAAAACCCACCGGATGTCCCGACCAAATTGTGCCAACAGACATCAAACGAATGATTTTCACTTTGCCTTCCTATGCCCTTTCATCGAACTCCTGGACTACAACTCATCCGCTATTGACTACGAGCTCGCGATCGGCACCGACCAGCGGCAAATCCACCCAAAGCGAACTTCTCGCGTGCGATGCGTGGAACGCCACGATCGTTTCTAAGACGTGCACAGCCCCTTCTGCATCGTAGTCAAGCGGCGTACCGTCGTCCAACCAGGCAACGATTTCGCGCACCGCTACGTCCATGCCCGAACCCTGCTGATCTTCGTTGATCCAGGTTTCCGTTCGCCCATCCCAATATTCCAACGCGACGGTCGACAGCCCTGTCAGCGCCCTGCCTTCTCGGCCATTGATACGTATATCCCAGGGTGTCTTGCTATAATCAGCTGCGTCGACCGTGACCATCGCACCGCCTTCCAAACGAATCGTACCCCAGCCACCCGGATCGGCAAATGCGCTGCCGCGGCAATCGGGTTTACCTGCCAGGTCGAGCGTTCCCGACACCGAAGCAAAGTGCTGCCCGGTCAACATGTGGACCGCATCAAAGACATGGGTACCGACATTGCCTAGCCGACCATTGCCCCACTGAACATTGATAGAAACCAACGAACCTAAACCTCCGTCTCTGATAAAGTCGCGCAGCTGGCGATAGACCGAGGTAAAACGGCGTTGGTGATTAAAGACTAAGAGGGTCCCGGACTCCGCGCAGGCTGCCAGTATCCGCTCTCCGGCAGAAACTGTAGGTGCAACGGGCTTCTCGCAGTAAATGGCCCGCACTCCAGCTTCTACAGACGCAATCGCAATCTCTTCATGCACGGGCGTATAGGTCGCGATACTGACGATGTCGAGATCCTCTCGTCTCAGAAAATCCCGCCAATCTGCATACGTCTCAGCTCCCGTCCTGGCGGCAAAGCGAGCACGCCGGCCCGAATCCCTGCTCGAACCAGCAACCAACTCGACTCGGGGATGATTTACCAACGCCTGCAAGTGCGTTCCGTCGAGATTCTCTACTTGCTGACCGAGAGTATCACCCGATACCTGATCGGCTCCACCGATAAAGCCCAAGCCAACAATACCCGCTCTGTATGTCGTCATCATTCAATCCTTTCGCCAATTAGCGTCTTGCCTACTGCTCTCGGACAAAGTCCGAAGAATGCTGAAAGCTGCGCACTGGACAGGCATCCCCCGCTGGAACTATCGCCTCCGGATTATGCTGATAACAGTCCACTCCGCGCGCCATCGAACTCTCTAAAGTAGGCCAAAATCTCAAATCCGCCTTAACCTCAACCGGGCTAAAACGCATAGTCAGCACGGCCCGAAATGTATCTCCGCGATTCGGTCCTGAACCGTGTGCCAGCGCTTCGTCATGTAGCGAAATTTCACTGGCTTTCAGTTCGATTACTGCGGCCTGCGTCTCATCTATTCAATCCGCGTCTATCTCCTGACCCAGAATATATTCTTCACCTGTTACATCATGGTGAGGGATTTGTCCCAAACGATGGCTACCGCGCAGCACCTGCATGGCGCCGTTGTCGCGCGTCCCGTCATAAAAGGCCAGCGACGCAGTGATCGTTTTCCTCGGCGACAGCGGCCAATACTGCGAATCTTGATGCCAGGGCACAAAATTGCCCTCGCCGGGATACTTGACAAAGAAACCGCCGTCCCACCGAAAGAATCGGGACCAATGAGGTCTTCGACATAATCCAGGATGGCCGGCATGCGCGCCAGATCGTAGATCCAGCGGTTGGCCTTATGCCACATATTGACCGAACTGATCGGTACATCAATCGGCATGAGTGTCTCCAGTTCGTACAGACGCTTTTGCAATTTGGGCACAGCAGCCGCATCAAAAACGGGCAAACCTTAAAGATATTCTAAATCATTGAACTGATCTATTTGGTCTGGCGAAAGGCGTCGAGCGCCAGCGCTAATGGGCAAATTTTCCATGGCGTATTCATCTCGCTCTCTACAAAATGGAATGTTCTAATCATACGCTCGTGGCATGGTGATAAGTACTATTCTATGGGGATTGACTCATCTTCAACATACGCGTTTCTTAGGCGGTCTCACATCGCTTACAGACTCCGTTCCTCGATGCATTGCCAGATCGTCAATACAGTATTGAACCAACTAAACGATACCAATGAGAACGAGTAGGAAAAAGATCATCCATAACAAGTAGACTCGTCATCCCCAAAAGGACACGCAATTATGGCTTTGTATATTGCCCCCAATGAAGACGTTCTTCACAACCCACGCCATCCGAAGATTCGCCAAGTGAGAGCCTATGTATCACGCAGCGAAGACTACGGCGCAAGCGACGTGCACGACACGTCAGACACGCACTGGATCCTCGGCCTAACCGACGCCGAGGGGGGATGGGATCACGTGACGACGCACCCGCCCATAACCAATCCCATGTCTCGCTACCCCCAATACGCGGGATCGCGCGCCTCCTGGGGCGTAGCACGCGTGCCCACGGTCATCGTAGAGATTGAAGACGAAGCCGGCCAAATCGGCATTGGTGCCAGCACGGGCGGAGAAGCAGCCGCCTACCTCATAGAACAGCACCTGTCTATGTTTGTCGAAGGACGCAGTGCGCTGGATCGCTCGGTGATTTGGGAGCAAATGTGGCGAGCGTCGATTCACTACAGTCGCAAGGGCCTCGGCGTGCATGCGATCTCCGCCATCGACCTAGCCTTATGGGACCTGTGCGGTCGCACGCTGGGAGAGCCCGTTTACAATCTGATGGGCGGTAGAACCAAGCAACGCATTCCGGTCTATGCAACCACCTCGCGGCCTGACCTAGCCAAAGATCTGGGCTTCCCCGGTGCCAAGATTCCCCTGCCCTACGGTCCGGCAGACGGCGCCCAGGGCATGCGCAAAAACGTGGAATTCATCGGCGACTGGCGAGAAAAAATCGGTCCCGACTTTCCGCTCATGCTCGACTGCTATATGGCGCTCGACCTGCAGTACGCCGCCGAGTTGGCTCGTGTTCTAATGCCGTTCAACCTAAAGTGGATTGAAGAGCCCTTTATGCCGGATGACTACGCGTCTCACGCCAAGCTAGCTGACCGCTTTAAGGGCCTGGGCACAACGGCATACTTTGCCACAGGCGAGCACGAGTACACCCGCTACGGCTACCAGCAGCTCATGGAAGCCGGCGTGGGACTGCTGCAGCCAGACGTAATGTGGATGGGGGGACCAACGGAGTTTTCACGCATTGTAGCACAGGCCAACGCGCAGGGCGTAAACGTAGTGCCGCACGGCTGCGGCGTCTACGGCTACTATATGGCCATGGCTTTTGAGTCCATCAATCTCGCCGAATTCATGATGATGAGCGAACAGGGCGACTCCATTGAGCCCAACTTTGGCAGCGTATTCACCAACGAACCGCTACCTGAGGACGGCTATATCACCCTGCCCGATACACCGGGCTTCGGACTCGAGCTAAACCGAGCAGCGCTCGGTTTGGTGCGTCCCTACGACCGCAGCTAGGAAAGCGGACATACGGCAACTAATAGGCACCACCCGGTACGGCTCCTGCAGCGAATTAAACACTACAGGAGCCGTACCGACACTCTGCAATTTGACACAGGAGCTCTCAGCGCAGCAGCAGCATCTTTTGCACGCGCATCTCTCTGGCATACCCAAGCCTGCTCAAATAAATGCCCGTAGCTACCGAGGCTCCGCTCTCGTCGCGACCGTCCCAGCGGAGCGAGTGCCCACCGGCAGACAGTGGCCCGTCCCAGAGTCGGCGCACCAGTCGACCCCGTATATCGTAGATTTCCAGAGTTGTTGGACCTCCCTGAGCCCGTTCAAACTGAATGACCGTACTCGCATTAAACGGGTTGGGATAATTGGTCAACCAGTTAAAAGAGGCTGGCAGGTCTTGGTCTTCAACAACCGCAGTCATTTCTTCATCTTCATCGTCGGCAGCCGATAAGTAAGACTGCGCAACCCGCCAGGCAATGCGCGGTTCATTGGGATATTCATAGTCGCGATTGAGCAAAACGACAACGGTCAAACGATGATCTAAAATGCGCACATAGTCGGCGTTAAAACCCAACAAATCCCCAGAGTGTGCCACGTAAGAAACCCCGTCGACTTCCTCAATTTCCCACCCAAAACCGTATGCTGCGCTGCGGCCATCGCTCAGCGTTGCGGGCTGAAATGCTTCGGCCAGCGTCTCTTCCGAAACGAGCGTTGCGTTGTACAGCGCGCGATCGTAAAGAGCCATATCTCCGATTGTCGTGTATATGGAACCCGATCCGTACAGATTGTCAAAGTTATCGCTGGGATAGGGCTCTGGGTCGCTGCTATCTCCCGTGTAACTCATTGCGACCAGCGAAGCAGCCCGACGCGCCGGATTGGGCAGGGAAAAAGTCCCTCGCATGCCGAGTGGGCCGAAGATACGCGCGTGCATGAAGTCTGGAAATAACTGTCCGCTAGCGCGTTCGATCACCACGCCGAGCAAGTCATAACCAGGATTGCTATATTCGAAAGAATCGCCTGGTACGTTGGGCGTTGTGGGCAAATCGGTCAACACAGTAAGCAAGTCGGTATTAGTCGGCCGATTGGAAAGATCTGCTATATCATCGAGAAAAAAGGCGTAATCGGGCAGGCCCGAGGTGTGCGTTAACAGGCTGCGCACGGTGACGTCAGCGCCCCAATGCGCCAGCTCAGGCACATAGTCACCGACGGGTGCATCGTAGCGCACTTTGCCCTCTTCCGACAACATCATGATGGCCAATCCCGTAACCTGTTTACCAACGGAAGCCATGTGCAATGCATGATCAAGGGTCAGGGATTCGCCGCGGTCGAGATGGGCAAGACCATACGCAGATTGATACACAATCGAGTTATCCCGCAGGACAATTACCGCACCACCCGGCGTATCTGCACGGGTAAAGCTGGAAAAAAAGGCTTCCGTCTGACGGTTGGCCTCGGTGTCGGCCTCCGACAATTTGGCAAGACGCATAGGCTCGACTTCGGCGTAAGCCAGCTGGACCTGGTCCTCTGCCAGATCCTCGAGGGATTCTTCGATTGCCGTGCGGATACTTCGCTCGTTGAAGCGAGACCCCAACCCCACGCCATCCGACGTCCTGTAGCGCACGACCCCACGGTGATCGATAACCATGTAGAAATCTTTCCCGAGGCCGTACTCCTGACCAACGGAACTAGCCTCCAACAGCAACGGATAGGTCGTGCCCGTATTCTCCTTAAACTGTATGCGCACCTGGTCTGCTCGACCGTCATACACATCCAAACCAATCGTTTGAAACGATTCCGATGTAAATTCTTGCCAAATGTCTTCTACGTTCGCGGCCTCCGCGATACAAAAGGGTCAGTTGAAGCCAAAAAAATTGAGTAACAAGACGCGTCCTCTGAAATCGCTCAGTGAGACCTCATCTCCCGACAACGACTGTAAGGTGAAGTCAGCTGCTAGTTCGCCGATTCTCGATTGGGCAGAAGCCAGCGTTACACTTAACGTTACAGCGAAAACGGTCTGTAGTATGCGCATATTTATTTCTCCTCAACGGCTAGCAGTTTGTCCAACTGCTTTGCCAATTTTTCGGCATCGCCAGGGCGATACCCTTCGTGTCGGTAGAAAACCGTTCCGTCGGCTGCAACAGCGAGCGTCGCCGGCACACCCGCCAAATGAAACAGTTGCAGGACTTCGTTTGTGTTATCCAACAAAACGGGCAGTTCGATCTTGTAGCGCTTCATAAAGGGACGCACCTTCGGCCGGTTGCGCGGACCGTCGACGTTAATCGTAAAAAACTGCACGCCCTTGCCTGCATATTGCTTGGCTACTTCTTGCATCTTAGGCAGGCCCTTAATGCAGGGCTTGCACCAGGTGGCCCAGAAATCAAACACAACGGGGCCAGAATCGAGCGCTTTTTCCAGCGAGAACGTAGGTCCATTCATGCGCTCCAACACCAGTTGCGGCGCTTTCTCAGAACCCGCTACAGTAACAATCAACAGAACCAGGATAAACGTCATCACGCGTCGTATAAGCAGAATGGAGCTCCTCTTTTACACAAACTGTTTGTGCTAGAGTATATGAGAAATTTGTGCTCTGTGTGAGAAGCCCTTATTTCAAACATACTGCCAATCACGTCCTTCGCGTATATTCACGCCATGACTCGAACACACACTTCAGTATCCCTACTAGGCTTGCCCGTGCTGTTTATGTTGCTCGTCTTTATGCCAAACATACTTGGTGCACAATTCCGTCTTTCGAGCTTGAGCGAGATGCAGATAGGCAACCTGCCCGAGCGCGAGCCTCGAGACCTGTGCACGCTGTATCATCAGTTCAATTTCGGCTATTCGCTCAACCATCTCCGCATCGGTATCCGTAGCGAGGCTTTTGGCTCAAGCGAATCAGGCCGCAATTACGGTGAAATCCTCCAGCGTTTTGTCACTTATCGCCGAAATACCTTTCAAGCTACACTGGGGCATTTCTACACCATTGTCGGCAGCGGACTGTTGGCTCACGCCTTTGAGTTACCTGGCGTTATTACCGAACAACGCGGTTCACGACGACGCTACCAGATTGTCCGCGACCTCGATGGCATCCACCTTCGCTACGTCTTGCCGTGGGGCCGCATCCAGTTGCTGCGTGGCACCCCCGTCAACTCCGACCTACCGCCCGGTCTCACAGGAATAAATCGTCGCCAGGGCAGCATACAGGGCGGCACACTGACACTCCAGCCGCGCTCCTACCTCGACACCAAACTAAGCCTAATAGAATACAATACGGGTGAAGAGAGAGAAGTTGGCTTCTCTCTTGGTACGCGCCTGCGGCTCGAACCACTGCTTTTGTCACTCGGCCTAAACGATATGCATGTCGATTTATACGGCGAGTATGCCCGTCGCAATCCGGGATCTGGGTCAATTTTCTCTTTAGACCGCAACCGAAGTCGCGCACTCTATCTGTCTTCAACAATAACGTTTGGCAATTGGGGTCTCAGCCTAGAGTTCAAGGATTACCGCGATTTCGCCCTAAGCCAGATTAACAATCCGCCTCCGCTGATACGCGAGCACTCCGCCTATCTACTCAACCGCATTACACACGACCTGCTGCCAGATGATGAACGCGGTTTTCAGGGCGAGTTAAGCTACACCACGACGAGAGGCTATGTACTAACGGCTAATTGGACGCACGCCGTGCGCCAACTTGATCCTGGCCGTGCAGACGACAGAAGTCTGCGCGAACTGTTTCTGCAGTTAGATGTACCGTTTGGAGACTGCGTCGAGATGCAGTTTTTCGCTGATTTCACTCGCAACCAGATTCTTAAAGACCAGCGACATCGCATAATTGGGACGCTCTGGAGTTGGTCTATAAACCCGAATTACGCTCTCGATTTAGACATACAGTTTCAAGACGTAGATCAGCGTTTCGGTATCTCCGATTATCCTTATACCAATTTTTATTTCAACTTCGCCTTCTATCGCACTTCAGGACTCTCTGCCGCTCTGGCAGTAGAACGCAGCACTGACATATTGGCAACGGGGGCTGACCCATCAGGAACTACGTGGTGGCGCGGAATCAGTCTAAACGCCGATTTAGGCACCAACCACAACGTGGATCTCTTTGCCGGGCAACGGCGCTCAGGGCTAGCCTGTAGCTCAGGAACCTGTTACGAAATTCTGGGGTTTGAGGGAGTCGGAGTTCGAATACACAACCGCTTTTTCTAATGGTCCGAGCAAAAGAAACCGTAAGCGTCCTCTTTTAGGGAACATTCAGCTCTATACCGAGTCACCGATGACCTCAATTAATTTTTTCATCTGCACTGGTTTTTTTACAGCAGCCTCAAAGCCGTAGGTTACGCAGTCATTCATGACCGAATTTTTCGCATACCCGCCATAATCAACAAAGCGTACATTGACATCTATTTCGTGTAGTTTATTTGTCGTCTCTTCGCCGCTCATCTCACCTGCCTCATAGAATCCGAATTGACCACACAAACTAAACATCACAAAATATACTATCTCTGATTCAGAAGAAACCACACTCTTGAAAAAGGAGAGACAAAAACCATGAATGACTTAGCTTTCCGTCTAAACGACACACAAATGGCACATTTTCTCGCTCACGGCTACGCAACCATCACGCCAGACCTGCCGGACGAGTTTCATACCGAGGTGTATGCCCAGCACGAAGAAGTGTTCGAACGCGAAGGCAACCCGGGCAACAATCTACTACCGCGCATACCCATGGTCCGCCAGATCTTCGAGCACCCCTCGGTCGTTGGTGCGTTAAAAAGCGTCATCGGCGACGACTACTATCTACAGCCTCATCGGCACCCTCATCACAATCCTGCCCACAGCAAAGGTCAGGACATGCACCAAGACGGCGGCAAACGGTGGTCTCATCGCACTCGCTACCTGCTGGCATTTTACTATCCGCAGGATACACCTATAGAACGTGGGCCGTCTGGCATCGTTCCAGGCAGCCACTACTTCAACACGTCCGAAGGTGCCCAGATTGATCAAGAGCTCCCGCTAGTCACGCCGGCCGGCAGCATAACGATTACCCACTACGACCTCTGGCATCGAGCCATGCCCAACCACAGCGACCGCCACCGGTTTATGATTAAGTTTCTCTTCGCACGTATGGACGAACCCGAAACGCCCTCTTGGAATAATCAGCAGACCAAGTGGCCGGGAGCCACACCGGCACTCACTGGGGACAGTATCACCCTCTCGACGATGTATGAACATGCTTGGCACTGGCATCGTGGAACACCCATCCCTGTTCCGCCTAACAACTGCGATCCGACAGACTTGCTTCCCCTACTCCAATCTGAGCAGGAACGGATCGGCATCGCAGCCGCTTACGATCTAGCCGCATTTGGTTCAGAAGTTGTGCCCAGTCTGATTCGGACGCTGGGAAGCCAATCGGAGATGACACGTCGGCACGCCGCATACGCGCTCAGCGCCGTAGGCGAACCCGCCATTGACGCACTTGTTGAAACACTTCAATCTGACGATCCGAGCATGCGCACTGATGCAGCTACTATACTAGGCGACATAGGCTATGCCGCCACACCTGGAGTCAACGCGCTAATCGACGCCACCAAGGACGCGGAAGCCACGGTCCGTCAGCGAGCAGCAGAAGCGCTCGGCATTATAAGCCGGTCTCCCGCACCAGTCCCCGCTCTGATTGACGCTCTAGCAGACCCAGATGTATCAGTCCGAACAGCGGCGACTTTCGCCCTCTGCCGCCTCGGTCCCCAAGCAGCCGAAGCGATCTCTGTACTAGAGCGGGTGCTCAACGACGAGAATCGTTACGTCCGCGGCGATGCGCTTTTCGCACTTCAGCGTATAAACACGGCAGAGGCTAAGGACACGCTGATTAAGCATCTAATGCCGGCTCGCTGGTGCTCTTTAACCACGCCTGAAAGCACTTTCTAACAGAAGGACATAGGATCGAGTTCGGGAAATACAAAATATTTCTACTAGATGTCCACCTCGCGCTCAGCTGGTAGAACTATTTCCTAAGGGGGATCTCTGCTAGGAGTAAATCAGCTGCATCCTTATAGCGAAACGTTCCCTCGTAGCGATGTCGTGCTCGATGAAAAACTACCCACATGCTCCCCGCTCTAAACACAGCAGTCGCATACGAGGCATCGTGATTTTCCCGCAAGGGGCCCAGCAGACAATAGGGGATGAGCACCCTCTCTTCGTATGTGTAAACGACCGTTCCCTGATCTACTGTCGCAGGTAACGCCGAGCGAGGCGAGGCGGGTTCTAACGGTGGATCACAGGCAAACGCACGAGAGAAAACGTAAGTAACGCCCCCGATCGTGTAAGCCGCATGCCCAGATAGATGGACACCCGCCGATCGTTCCGCCCATTCCGTATACGGTGGCCGCGATTCTAAAATAGCTCCCCCTATCTGTCTTTGATCTCGCAGAAATGCAGTCAGATAGCCGTTCGGGGAGAAAGAGAGAGTCGTTTCACTCTCACCACGTCCGGCGCGCAACGTGCTTATTCGATTCCAAAACAAGCCGTCACCGGAGTAGACGAGCTCTGCGCCACGCTCAGCGTCGGTCCCCGGACGGTGCGCACCAGCGTAGAGTAAACCGTCGTGTTCAATGGGTTTCCACAGAATAAAACCGTCTCGATAAACGCGCTTTGGTTCACTCCAAGTATTGCCGTCTTTCGTTTGACTAGCATAAATGGCGAACAGGCCACCTCGCAGACTGTTAAAGTAAAGCCACAGGTGACCGTCAAAAATAACCCACTGCGCGTCGCGATCATCGGCTTTAGTATCAAAGAGAATGACTTCTTCCCACGCTATGAGATCGCTCGAAACCGACACGACGATGACTCCATCACGCGCCGTGTGGCCACTGCCCCGTCGGTAAGCCAACCAATAGCGGCCATCCCACGCTGTCAGAGCAGCAAATGCATTGTGCCAACCATCGGACACAATAGGGCGCGCGTCTATAGTTGGCAGCTGTATAAGCTGGCTTCTATGCTCTATACCCAGAGTCAAAAGAGCGTACTCAGCGGTATAGAGGAGAAAATACGCACCCCATTAAAACTGACGCTCACCATCAATAGATGCGTCCCAACGCTGAGACCACAGATAGTCCATAGCTACCTGCGTCGCCGTAGGCGTTCCCAGGCGCTGTAGTGCG
Source organism: uncultured bacterium (assembly GCA_964011675.1). GTDB lineage: Bacteria > Latescibacterota > UBA2968 > UBA8231 > UBA8231. The sequence goes on along the minus strand of CAXGPR010000025.1, from coordinate 18,230 downwards.
TTGAGTGCGAAAGAGCCCACGTGCCCACACGGATCGTCTAGTGCTTTAAAGAGACGCGCTTCCAGCGGATGAGCAGCCGAGCCAAGGCGCGCGCACACGGTAGCAGCGTTGATCCGTACCTGATCGCGCGGGATCCACTGACGCGACGACGCCTCGTGCCAGCTAGGGTGGTCAGCTTCGAGCATGTCGCCCAGCGCATCGACCCATTCGGACCGGGGATCTGATACAACGATATTACCCAGTGCATCAATAGCAGTACGCACTACCCGATGAGAGGTATCACTGAGCGCTTCTACCAACGCGGGCACCGCAGCCTCCGCATGCGAATCCATCTCTCCCAAGGCAAAAGCCGCGTTGACACGCGTCCATTCGCTAGATGCGTGCAGAAGTTGAACAAGCGGCTCTACCGCCGGAGATCCTATTGCCGTTAGAGCCTGCGCGGCATCTTCCATATGGGTTGCCCCCTCATTCCACGCAGGGGGCGCATCGTGTGCATCCGCCTGTTTACCTGCTTTCTCCAGCGCTGCAACAAGCGGCCCAACGGCGGGCTCACCGATTCTTCCCAGTGCATATGTAGCCTCGACCCGAAGCGCCTGATGGTCAGCACCCAAAATATTCACAAGAGCAGGTACCGCCTCGGCGGCCAACGAAGCCAAGCCACGCACTCCTTCAAGCCGATTAGAGAGGGCGTAGTCCGCACTGAGCTCTGCCAAGTGCTGCGTTAGCGAGTTGTTGCTACGGACCACACTATTTTCCCAAGAGGTGTAGCGGTTGCGTCGACCGCACAGCCAATCCCACTGATGGGACCAGGTCAGTTCGAGGTCATGTGGCGCCGTACTATTAGCGGGCTTCTCCCAGTCGGTGCTCTGACAGTTCCACGTGGGCTCTGTCGGCTCGGTTGCCCGCATATAGATAAATTTGATCATGTGCCGGTGGCGCGGTAGCAACGACACGCCCGCCGCATGTCCCACGTCAAAATGGGTCAGCGAAACCGTGCCAGCCCGTCCGGCTACGGGCAGCGTATTGGCCCGGTCCTCGTCGCTGAGACCGCGATTGTACTGGGTTCCGGGAATCACGTGCGTTGGACCGAGTTCAACCGGAGAATCTTGCGGATAATACATGATACGCGCATAGCGCACATAGTGCTGACGTGGGTGTCCCATCGGCGTATAACCATCCTGATGGCAATTGCTGCGCAGGCGATGTTCCACCTCATCATCGGAGGGAAGATCTTCGACCGGACCTAGCGGATGACAATAACGATGTGGATGTTCTATATATCCAGGTCCCAATACGCTCAATAGCGCGCCTCGCACCTCGGGACTGTTAAGAACGTGGCGCATTTCAGGCACGCGCGGCAAGATGTTATTACCAGGGTTCGTCTCTGCGTCGGTAATTTCATTGAGCCGCTGATAGCAAATCTCGTGCGTGCCTTGGGGCACTGTAGGTTCAAAAACTAAATATCCATTGACGATAAACTCGCGTATCTGCTCATCGGTTAGCAGGATGGGTTCAAGCATGGGCGACCTTTCCTCACAGGAGTTGGGCAATGCAATTTGGCTGTCGCAATATGCCGTCCCATTTCCGATGGGTCAAGCGCTCCACTGGGAAACGTAGCGCCTTAGCCTTATATTAAAGTTTAATATGAGTACGTAACTCCTTTTGAGCCGGATCACTATCGTCCGTCAGATAAGGGGAGCAACCATCTACTCAGACCATTCAACACATCTACTCATAGGAACACCATCTACAGGTAGTTGCGAACGGTTGACCATTTGTTGTGCGACCGTCGTAAAAGAGGCTGTGCAAGAACTAATCGCGCAGCCTCCCTGCTGTTCTACACTTTTAAAAAGAGAAAACACACCGCATGTCTAAAGCAGTTGGCACTACGTTTCAGTCTCTCTCTCTAACCAAACCCGTTTTAAAAGCACTAGGTGAAATAGGCTACGAGACACCCACCCCCATACAAGAGGAAACAATTCCCCTTATGTTAGCCCAGCGCGACGTGCTGGGTCAAGCTCAGACCGGCACGGGTAAAACTGCAGCATTTGCTCTTCCACTCTTATCCCGTATCGAAATCAAAAATCGATCCGTGCAGGTGCTCGTTCTAACACCCACGCGCGAATTAACCATCCAAGTGGCAGAAGCCTTTCAACTCTATGCCGCGCATATAAAAGATTTCCATGTATTGCCCATTTACGGCGGGCAATCTTACGATGGGCAGCTACGAGCCCTCAAGCGTGGCGTTCACGTGGTGGTAGGCACGCCTGGACGCGTAATGGATCACATGAGACGCAACACGCTTCGCTTGAACGACCTGCGCTGCCTCGTCCTGGACGAGGGCGATGAAATGCTCAGAATGGGATTTATCGACGACGTAGAATGGATCTTGCAGCAAACTCCCGACCAGCACCAAACCGCGCTCTTTTCCGCTACGATGCCCGAACCCATTCGCCGCATTGCCGAGCGCCACCTGCGCGACCCCAAACACATCGCCATTGAACAACACACTACAACCGCCGAAACCGTTCGTCAACGGCACTGGATGGTTAGCGGAAAAGAACGCAAAATAGACGCCCTGACGCGCATCTTAGAAGGTGAATCATTTAACGGGGTTTTGGTCTTTGTCCGCACGCGCACTATGACGACCGAGCTATCGGAAAAATTAGAAGCACGTGGATATGCTAGTGCAGCACTGAGCGGAGATATGGCGCAAAAACAGCGTGAAAAGACGGTGGCGCAGCTCAAAAAAGGGCGACTGGATATTTTAGTTGCGACAGACGTCGCGGCGCGTGGACTAGACATTGACCGCATCAGCCACGTAATCAACTTCGATATTCCCTCTGACGTCGATGCCTATATCCATCGCATCGGGCGTACCGGGCGCGCTGGACGCAGCGGCGAAGCCGTGCTTTTTGTGGCCCCGCGAGAGCGGAGGCTATTATACGCCATTGAGCGCGCCACGCAGCAAAAAATACCGCGGTTAGAGCTTCCCTCGACAGAGATGATTAACGACCAGCGCATAGCCCATTTTAAGCAAGCTATTACCGATACAATCGACACCGAAGATCTAGGCGTTTTTCGCCTAGTCCTCGAGCAGTATCGGCAAGAACACAATATGACCATGCTGGACATCGCATCTGCCCTGGCTAAGATAGTGCGCGGCGACGAACCACTCCTGCTATCCGCTGACGTCGAGCACAAACGTGCTCGACCTCGCATCGAGACGCAATCACACTCGGAAAGGATGGAACCCGCGCAGCGTAAGGATCACAATGACAGAGATTCTTCGCCCGAGAAAACCGTCCCCCCACCGTCCGAAGGCATGGAGCGGTTTCGCGTTGCCATTGGGCATGTTCACGGTCTCAAACCGGGCAATCTGGTAGGGGCAATCGCCAACGAAGCCGAATTGGATAGCCAGCACATTGGCCGCATTGAAATTTATGAGGACCACAGCACCGTTGACTTGCCTGAAGGCATGCCGCGCGACCTGTACCGCGCTCTCAGAAAAGTGTGGGTCTGCGGCGAGCTGTTACAGATTGCACGTATCGGAAACGACTCCTCTTTGAATAAACACAAGCGATTTAAGAGAAACAGTAAGAAGAAGTCGTCAAATAAAAACCGGCAACGCAAGAGCAAGAAGAAGTCGTGAACGAGCGGTTTCATAAAAAGAAAAATATATTACCCTTGTAGTGAATCGGCTTAGCCCTTTGATGGTATACACAAAACTGAGCATCAAACCTTGAAGCAATATCACAGACTGCTAACCCCAACTTTGGTTATCTCGTGCTGTGCCATATGGCTCTTTATCCAAGGCCGCATTTATGCCCACACTGCAGACGATGCATTTATTTCTTTAGCCTATGCCAAAAACCTCAGTAATGGTGACGGGCTAGTTTTCAATTTAGGAGAACGAGTAGAAGGCTACACAAATTTCCTTTGGATCCTCCTCTTAACTATTCCTCACTTGATCCTGCTAGATGCAACGCTTTTTGCGGAATTAATGGGGTTTTGTGCTACTGTTGGCACGCTTGTCACTACGTTTCTTCTATCCCTGAAGATTACACCAAAACGCCCGATATTATACCACTTCATACCGTCTATTTTGTTAGCAGCCAATGGAGCTTTTTCCTACTGGACTTTTAGCGGTATGGAAACAGCCCTATTTACCTTCCTTTTATCAATGGGCGTCTATCATTACGTGAGGGTAGTTGCTTCTTCGAAAACTTCGCTGCTGCCTTCATTATTCTGGGGTTTAGCTAGTATTACGCGACCAGAAGGAATTCTTCTTTTCATTTTAACGACTGCCCATTACCTGTTGCACCTCAAAAAACAGAGAAAAATTAGCCTCTTCACTATAAGCAAATGGATACTACCTTTTTCTTCTCTGGTAGTTCCGCACTTTATATTTCGCTTTCTTTACTACGAAAGTTTCCTACCAAATACATATTTTGCAAAAAATCCGCCCTGGTATGTAGCTATTGAGTTTGGACTATCTTACACAAGTCAGTTCCTCGTTGAATATGGATTATGGGGCATGGGAATCATAACCCCTACTTTCCTCTTATTTGTCAGTTCAGAAAAGAAAAATGGAACCTATATTGCACTCATAATATGGGTATACTACGCCTATGTTATCTCAGTAGGCGGGGATGTGTTGGGAGCTCATAGGTTCTTCGTTCCTATACTTCCCATGCTATACTTATCTTTTCAAGAAGGCATATATCGTCTCTTACATTTACTACCCTGGAAGAATGAAAACCTAAAAGAGAAGCCGGACATTATACCAACATTTTGCCTCTTACTCATCACTGGCGCGATAACCTACGTAACACACAGCCTACCCCAAAAATCATTACTCGCAACGCGCGACTTTTCCATTCATCACAATGCGAAACTAAAAGATTTAGCAACTTACATAAACCAACTTGACTCCTCTACCAACTTGGTTGTAGCAACGGGAGCAATCGGCATACCAAAATACTTTACAGACGCTCGTATTATAGACCTTATTGGACTTACAGATTCAACTATCGCACGCCATTCTCAGACTTCTACAGACCTTAGTTCTCCGTCAATACTACGCAAACACAACACTCCGTATGTATTGAGTAATGCACCTGATTTAATTTTCTTCGTAACGGGAACCAAGCCCCAAACCGTAGCGGAAAAATCTCTTTTTCTCTCAGAGGAATTCCGTCGGGGATACTACGTCTCGCATTTTCGAAATGGATTCAAAGCATTTGTCCAAAATACCTCCTATAAACCGAAGAAGCCGAAAAAAATCCATAACGAACCTGGTTTCGTCGACTACTACATAAATGGTCTAAACGCGTTGAATAGAAACGACACGACAGCCGTTATAAAGTATTTCACAAAATGTATCTCAGTTGCTCCACCTGACTTTTCTTACCCATACTCGCACCTTGGAGCGCTTTTTTTTTATAAAAAGCAAATTGACAAAGCAAAAAATTACTTTTTACAAGCGATAAATATTGACCCTTATAACGTGCATTCACACTCCTACCTTGCACTAATAAATATGACACAAAACACCAACCTCGACGGTTCAATAAGACTCGTTGAAAAAGCAATCACCCTATCACCTGAATCCCATTTTGCCCGCTTTGTATATGGACTCTGTCTGATGAGTGTGCAACGTTTAGACGATGCCATTGATCAATTGAAAAAATCCATTGAACTGAAGGGTCCTAATATGCAAAGAGCAATGGTATTTATTGGGCAAGCCTATTTTCAAAAAGGCGAATACGAACAAGCACGCTACGCTTGGGAATCTGTTCTGAAAATCAATCCGGAACTTACGATCCCGAAGAAATTCCTTGAATTACTACCGAATTCAAAAAACAATTGATGGAGGTTACTCTACCACCCATTCAACTACTGCTCGATAGCAAAACGGCTATGTAAAAACAGCTCCACCCACTTATAATTCCTATTTACTATTATTGAACGCAATACACTCTACTCGCTCGTCTTCTAGCCCAAACTTAATCACACTCGCTTTGATGTCGTATCAGACCACTTCGACACCGATGAGCTGTGCCATGGCCTGTAGGAGCATCTGCCCGTTCTCACCGCTGCCTTATAGTTACTTTTAAACGTGCCAAAGCAATAGGGCATGTTTGGATAGCACACTTAGGTAAATACTTTTTTCTCACTTTTTCAGGCGTACGCATCCACACATAATACAACTAGACCAGACAGTCCGTCGTGCGTAAATCAAAGGTCATGCGATCCATAAACTGCAGCTGACGGTTTGGATAAGAAGCAAACCAAACGAGTAAATAGACTGGCAGCTTTTCATACTAGACTCCCCGTTGTTAACAACGGGAGTACTCATGAGCTTATTAGCCCAATAAGTATACAAAGTTATGGTTCAATATTTTGCGTATTCCGCAGCGGAGCGACTCCTCAAAGGTCACGATCTCGCACGTGGCCAGAAAGCGACGATATAATTTCACAAAATAAAATCTTTTTATCTGACTATTCAAGGCGGGTATACACAGCCACTTCTACGCTTACACTGCTCAAAAAGAGAAGTAATACGACTTTTCCCCTATGTGATTCACCGTGCGATAAAATCTAATTTAGGTCTCTATTTTTAAGGTAAAGGTGCAACCGAACCACGATAGGAAACAACGCGCCCCAAAGCAATCTCAGTGCCAGTGCTATCGCCGTTTTTTTCTTCGCTAATCACGACTTTCAGCGTATGCTGACAGGATTCTAATCCGGTAATCCAAACGGCTGTCGACTGTAGACAGTTATCCCACTGGCATTCTATAAACATATCGCGACGCTGCACAAATTCATCGTCGATATAAATTTCTATCATACCATAGTTAGAGTGCAAATTACCCTGCATATAAATACACGTGCCGTTAAAAATGACCTCTGCGTAGTCACCTGGGGTTGAGGAAGAAACGACGACTTCACCGCCCGCCTGATGTTTTCGCACATCCTCTACGTTCCACTCACCGTACCACTTAATAGCAGAATCAAGCGTCTTATACGTCTCGACAAATTCCATATTGTGAAAGGATTGTTCTCGCTTGCCCAAAAATTCAAAGGGTTGAACTGCGATCTGTATGTATTCTTTGTTTACCTTACCACCGTTGCGCTCGGCATTTTCCAGCGCTAACTGATAGCACAGTTCACTCGCTGAAATGTTAGAAAGACTGGTGAAGTTATAATCGCGATCCATATAGGGAGCTAACTCATTTTTTACGATTTCTGGAAGTGCGTCGAAGCCCATTAGTGTACCCAAAAGACCGCCACAGTTGCCCACATTGGAGTCCGTATCCTGGCCGCAGCGCGTGCATATAGAGATAGATTTAATGTAGTCGCCCTTTCCATACAGGAGCCCCATAAGTATATACAAACCGTTAAAGTGACCTTGTATATTGAACCGTCCCGTATCGGTCTTAGCCCACGGACAGAAATCAAAGTTCCACTTATCCTCAATCCTCTGCCACGTCCAGCGCCAGTCATCGGGTTCCCGCTCGTACCAAGCGAGCAGATCAGCCAGCATCGCGGCGTAATCACAATCGGCGGGAATGGACATACGCGCCTTCGCGATAATAGATAGTAAATCTCTTTCTACAAAAGCAGCCGCATAGAGCGAAGCTAAAAAGAGACCCGCATAATAACCCTCACCATAGTTCATAATATGACCTACCCGATCTGCTATCATGCTAGCCGTCTGGGGCATACCGGGACAAATCAAACCAATAAAGTCGCACTCGATTTGAAAATCAATGTCATCTGCATGAGGATTATACAAGGGGTGTCCCGATAAACGAGGAGAAATTCCCTCCCTGATGTTCTGGCGAGCCTGACCATTGGCATGCCACAACATGAACTTGCTCTCACGGAATACCCAAGCAAAGTCTTCTACACTTGCGTCCAAGCCTTTTTCACGAACTACTTCTAAAAGCGCCATATTCACGTAGAGGTCGTCTTCGTTATGCAGCCACATGGTCGGTGCCTTAGGATGAATATCGAGCGATCCTTCGTATATCTCTCCCTGTGCACGATACTCCATTGGTTCACCCATCATACAGCCATAGGCTTTTCCAGTCCAAGCACCCAGTATTTTATCTTTTACGGCGGCGCATGCAATCTCATACAGATCGGGCATGTTGATCATCCACTTTGTTGTGTGTGGCATTGCCGAGGATGCAAAACAATACAATTTTATCAGCATAGAAACATATTAAAACCAAACCGAACATGCACCGGGCAAAACGCATTTACCAATTGAAAGGCTACCTATGCAAATTATCGACCTGCCGCTTACCATACGACCTCACATGCACGGTATTGCGTGGGACACATCGCATACGTTAGCCGATAATGGATGAAACACACACAAACTCCATCTCTACTCGCATGCCACGACCCGTATGGATGCTCCTTGCCATTTCTTTGAGCAAGGTCAAAGCATTAAGCATCTTGACTTAGCCAAGTGAGTAGTGCCTGACTAGACAATCGACCTCGGCGTATTAGAGACACGTGAACTCATCACAGCCGATCATCTAGGTGAAATTGCCAAGCGCATTGAACCAGGTGATCGAGTGCTCCTGCGCTATGGTTGGAACACGCCCATATACACCCCAACCTATAAAGACCAGTTGCCGCGTATTATTTTAGAACTAGCCCATTTTTTGCCGAACGCCTCATCACACTGATAGGAGTTGAACCGCACTCTGTGGCGGCTATAGACTACATGGAAGAAATCACCATCATACATAGAACCCTGCTGCAGGCAGACATAGTCATAGTCAAGGGGCTGACCAACTTGGAATCCCTGCGTGAGGAACGCGTCTTTTTAACAGCCCTACCTCTCAAAATAGAAGGAAGCGACAGCCGGCTGGTGCACGCTATTGCGATTGAGGATTCTATGGATGAAATACTTCCCTAATGGGGTTCCTAGTAGAAGTAATCGGACCGCTCTTTGCGCTAATTGGATGCGGCTATGTGCTCGGACGACGACGGCATGTAGACACTGAGTCACTGGCCGACGTAGCTCTATATGTCTGCGTTCCGTTTTTGCTCTTTTCCGCCCTCATTCGCCATCCCATAACGGGCGTAGCGGCTATCCAAGTGCTGGCCTGGCAAGCCGGCATGTATTTGTTCAGTATGCCTGCTATATGGCTTCTGGCACATATCCTCTCTTGGGATCGTCCCACGCGCAGCGCCGTCACTCTCTCTATCCCTACAATAAACGTCGCCTCTTACGGTGTTTCTGTCGTTCTTTTTGCCTTAGGAGACGAAGCGCTCAGCATCGTCATGCTGCTTATTGTCTACAGCAATATATTTGCCTCTTCTCTGGGCGTGTATATCGCCGCAGGGGGTAGACAGCAACCACAGCAGGCCTTGTCGAGCGTATTCAAGCTGCCCCTTATATACACAGCCGCACTCGCCATTGGGATCAATGCATGGGGCCTATCTATTCCCGAGTGGGTAATCAGCACGAGTGACCTCATTGGTAAAGCAGGACCCATTCTGGCCATCATCCTGCTTGGGATTCAGGTGAGCCGCATACGAATAAATGGCGATCAAAAAACCATCTTGGGCGGCGCGATCCTCGCCAAAATCACCATCGGCCCCCTCATCGGCGTGGGACTGACTTTTCTCATAGATGCGCAGGGAGCCGTGCGCGACGTACTGCTGATCTGCTCATGCCTTCCCACCGCCATTAACGCTCTCGTTCTAACAACGCGTTTTAATTCCAGACCCGAACTGCTCGGCGGCATTCTGATTGGCTCTACACTGTGGAGCCCGATCAACCTCATGGCCGTACTCTATTGGTTAGGACATTAACGGACCTCTCAACCTGATTGACAAATTGCTTCTTTGTTTATGGCGCCACGCATATGGAAACGAGTAAAGTGCACATCAGAGCATATCTGACAGATTGCCAATTGCTCGTTTTCAATATCACATGCTATAACCACCTATTTGGCAAACCCTATACGTCTAATCTGGTTACCGCAGCAGACATAGTAGAACCACTCGCGCTAATTGCCTTTCCACAGCAGACGCTCTCAGAAGTACTTGACCTGTTCCGAAAACATCCCGATGCGAGCCACCTGCCCGTTCTCGACTAAGCAGATGACGGACACCTGCTGGGTATTCTAAACCAAAATGACGTTCTGGCGTCTTTTCGCCGCATACAGCAGGCAACGGCCTGTGACTAGAACACAGTAATACTGAACGTTATACGCTGGCTTTTACCTCTCTGCCAACTTAAATTTAGAAAATTATAACTCCATTTAAAGTAAAAACCGCTTTTACCACCTCTTGATTGATCACCTACGGAGATCAGATCAAAGCCTCTGTAAAACAGTGGATTCAACCGTATCTGTTCACAATGCAAAAGCTGATTTTTATTCTCCTCTGTTCGTTTAGATAAGGTATGCAAACCGCCTTGATGACCTCATCAATCGCCCAACGTCTGCGCTATTTCGGAGACTAATATGTGGCGATTATCGTGCTCGCTTCGTTTTTCGCCATTGAGATATTGGCCAAGCGAGAAAAGTATCTGTACTATCAATCTTGTCACAAAGGAAAGTCCTTTTTGCCTATCCTACATATTGGCACACCTCGTTCGCTTGTGGATGATGGCTATCACAACGCATTTACAGATATATGTCACTTTAACGGTGCACTCTATCTGACCTACCGCCGATGTCCTGATGGTCACATGCTATTTTCTACTTCGCGAATCGTCGTTATGCGTAGCGAGAACGGCGGCACAACGTGGCGAGAGGTCTGCGTCTTTGGCATCCCTCCACGCGACGTGCGCGACCCACATCTTTTAGTTTTTAACAGTCGTCTCTTTGTCTATTCAGGAACCTGGGCCATTCCACCAGAGGGCCAAATGCGAACCCTTAACGACCATCTCGGCTTTGCCGTCCATAGCGAAGACGGTGAGAACTGGTCTGACCCTGTCGCACTTGAAGGGACTTACGGTCATTACATATGGCGTGCTGCAACCTACGGAAATCGCGCCTATCTGTGCGGCCGACGCCGCAAAGGTTATGTAGACAGTCAGGAAGAGCGCACCGATCGCACGCAGATAGAATGTGCCATGTTAGAGAGCGAGGACGGGCTCGTATGGCGCTACCGATCGCTGTTTACTTGTGAGTATGGTGACGAGACAGCCTTTTTATTTGAAGAAGATGGCCAGTGTTTAGCCTTGGCCCGCGGCGCAGACACACAGCCTGCACGTATCTGCCGTTCCCATCCACCCTATGAACACTGGAAGCGCAGCGATCTAGATCGCAACGTAGGCGGTCCGCTCCTGGCTAAATGGGGAGACCTCTATTTGGTAGGGGGTAGAAAAAATATAGACCCACAGAAACCGCGCACGACGCTATACTGGTTAATTGGAAATCAACTTCAAGAAATAGGCCAACTACCCAGCGGCGGCGACAATTCCTACCCCGGATTTATCGCACTAGACCGCACACGCGCCTTGCTGTCCTACTACTCTAGCCACGAGGGCAGCAAAGCGAGTCTGACCCCGTCAGCGATTTACCTCAGCGAACTTACTCTTAGCTAAAGAGACAACTGAACGAATAGAAAAGACATTTATGTGATAGACTTAGCGCATAAAGCAACTATTTTCTCCCAAGCACTTAGCGCTCTTTCCACTTGCTTGCTTGTTGTGCATTAGAGTAATATTTGCACTTCTAACTTGTTCTATTGAGCCTCGTTTAAATCGATCAGATCGAGCTGATACAATCTCACAAGGTTGCTTAAAGAGCGAAAAGCTGAATTCTTCGCTCAACGTGCTACAGTAAGATTTGACGTCGATCTTACCTAAAAATGGAGTCCATGAGTTTGCTAGCCGACGGAATGTTTCAAGCCGAACGTAGCATTATCAACCTAGTCTATCAGAGAAAGGTAGGTATTCACTGGTCAAATGAGGCTGGCCTGAGAATGCGGCCCTGCGTAGTTTCACTCCATGCACAATAAACGGTTCATATGCTTGCTCTTACTAGGCTGGACGGCCTGCGCTACAACCTATTCACCTACTGAAGAAACGCCTTCTGTATTTGCATCGCGCAGCGACTTCTTACAACGTTTGGAACCACGCGGCGAGCGCATCTTATTTGGTTCGGGTATCGATTTTGACCCATTCGCCGATAGCTCTGCCCTAGAGCGTACGCAGCCGGCATACTACGAGGTCATATATGATCTGGCCGATCTGCCCTATGATTGGCATCTGCCGCTACGAGAGCTAATTGCGCGCCATGAAAACTACGTGTTCCTACAGGTCGATATACGGCTTGGACATGAGGGCAGACCCCATGCCCAATCCGTGGCCAACGGTCAGCTAGACGAGGCTATTGACGGGCTATGCTTTGGCCTACAGCAGCTGGGGCGCCCAATCTTCTTGCGCTTAGCTCCCGAAGCCAATAGCCCGTATAACGACTACGACCCCGAATCCTACAGAGGAGCCTGGCTGCGCGTCGTTCAGACTCTGCGCGACCGGTGGCAACTGCGCAATATCGCCCTAGTATGGTCGGTTGCCGCCAATGGCTATTCAGACTACATGACGTTCTACCCCGGTGATGCCTACGTGGACTGGTGGTCCATAGATATTTACACACCAGCCGAGCTCCGCCAGCGCACAACGCGCGCTTTTATCGCCTCTGCCGCAGAACGCAGCTATCCCGTTTTGCTAGAAGCCGCTACGCCAATGAGCAAAACGCCCAAAAGCGGCGACGAACTTTGGCGCCTTTGGTTCACTCCCCTGTTCGAATTACTGCGCCAGCAGAGCAATATAAAGGCGCTGACCTATCGCGACTGGGCTGATTTCAGCCGCTTGGGAGACGGCGTAGCGGTGGAGCGTTTCCGCCTTGAGTTAAGCGATCCCATCTATCAAAAAGCGACCGAACTAAACGATTTGCGCTGGTTCCTGGAGTGGGAGTAGAAACACCCCAAATACATTCCAACGCAGACTGCACATATTACCACCTGATAACTTGACGGTGGCATCCGCGCGGGCCAGCGCTTAGAAAACAAAGCGGTCGAACCCAAACGCCGTTGCGTTACTCTTGGGCACGTCCTACCTTAACGACCTCCGAACCCACACAGTATTCTATACGCAAGGGCAGTCTCATGAACGATACAGAAAAATTTCTCTTTGATTTACAGGGCTTTATCAAAGTACCGAACGTTCTCAGCAACGCAGAGGTGAAGGCGCTCAACGATTCATTTGATGCCAACTGGGACGAGAGATATGAAGATCCCAACCATGCACCGCACGGCAGCACCCACGGTCCCGTTCGGCGCGGAATTTTTACCGGCATGCTAGAGTGGAATGCGCCCCACTGTCAGCCCTTTCGCGACCTCTTAGTGCACAAGAAGCTCATCCCCTATCTGAATACCTTCTTTGGGAGGGGCTGGAAAATGGACCATTCGCCCTTTATGCTGACCGGCGGCAAGGGCACCGAAGGACTGGTCATGCATGGCTCGACCAGTCGCGTCTTTGACGGATCTCAGTACTATCAATACGCCAACGGCGTCATGCGCTGCGGAATGATCGTCTGCCAGTTTCAGCTCACTGACGTCAACGAGGGAGACGGCGGCTTTGCCTGCATACCGGGCTCTCACAAAGCTAACTTTCCTTGCCCGGAGGCCATTCGCACATGGGACGAACACCAAGAGGTCGTTTACAACGTCCCCTGTAAAGCCGGCGACATGGTAATTTTTAACGAAGCAACGCTACACGGGACGCTACCATGGACGGCCGAACACGAACGCCGATCCCTACTCTATCGCTACAGCCCTAAGTATCTCCACTTTGCCGGCGGCACATACCAAACGAGCCAGCCCGAATGGGTCTCAGAACTCAGCGAAGCTCAGCAAGCTGTCTTAGAGCCGCCCTATATTTACAACCGTCCACTGATAGAGGACGATGGCGTTACCGTGATTAAACCGAGACGTGAGTAGTAAAACAACGGGCGAAAAAGAAAGCGCTGTTAGAAAGCAACACCAAAGCTGGTCGACAACTTTGCATCTGTTTTTTTGACTCCCAACGGTGGGGCTGAATCCGTGCGAAAGTCGATGGTGGTAGTCTGTTTAAGCGGTCCCCACAGCGGCGTGGTCAATTCACCGGTGCCCAATAGCCGCACGTCGCTCGGGTCGGCTAAGTCAAACTGATAGTATGCGGTAACGGCAAAACCCAAACTTCGACGTATGTGCATATTCACATAGGTGCTGGAACGACCGACCGAAGCACGTGAAGGGTGGGGATCTCCAGCACTTAGCGACAGCGCTTCGCGTTCCCACATTAGCGACGATCCAAGCGAAAAAGTCACCTCTCCTTCGCTGCTCCATGTTCGACGAAGGCCCGCCCCTAGCAACGTGCGTTGGTCGAGACGTCGCGACTTTGCATAATCGCCCTGTGCAAAGATTTCTGGCTGCCAACGCGCATTAGACGTATGCGTATAGCGCATGTGCAGCACCCCACTGTTGGCAAAGCGCTTGCCGCCGAGAAAGCCGATCCCCCCTTTAAAAACCGTTAAGTATGTGCCTGTCTGGGTATTGACCGTCACATTGCCAGCTCCATCGCTCTTAACGACGTCTACGTTGCCAATATTCGAGTTTAACGAAAGCCGCGCACCACCCGTAATGCCTTCTTTACCTCGATAGTGCTCGATATTGACCTGCGCCCAAAGTGGTGTCACCGCAAGCAAAACCCACAGTAATCTCATAGAAGCCCTCCAATTCATGAACATGCTATCCGTCCAGCTCACAGCCTCTCGTCATGGACGGCACACAGACACCTCTTATATTTTTTACTTAGCTCCGAGAGGAGCAATCTATCTACCTTCTCAGTACTGTCAAGCAAGCCAGTTGACCCGACTCAGCAGCAGATAAGATCATGCTCCGAAAAATCCTATTTACCTCCGTCTGCACCTTTGTCCCGCTCCTTATCGTGGAGTGGTATGCGCGACAACATTTTGTCGAATATGCAGATGATGAAAGCTACCTCGCACTAGCCTTTAATCGCCTACTCAATTCTCTTGTCATCCCTGCGACTGAACAGCCCAACAGTCCGCTTTTTGGATATGCGCTAACGCCCAACACCCGTCGAACAGTCGAAACAAACGACTTCACTTATGAGATACAAACCAACAGCAACGGCTTCCGCACCCGCGAAATCGCCCCACGCGACGGAGATGAACAGCGCCTGTTGCTCTTTGGCGACTCTATGCTCTTTGGCGTGGGACTAGAAAACAAGTTGGCTGTAGCAGGCCAGCTTGAACGCATCGGCGTAGCCGAAGGCAAACCGCTGACAGTCTATAACTACGCCATGCTCCACTTTAGCACGGTCCAATCCCTTATTGCCGCACGAACCTTCGCTCCCCAGTTATCACCCGACCACATGCTGTTGGGCATTTTTGTTGCAAACGATTTACTCCCCAACGCAATTGCCTATGCTGACGAGAATAACCATTTGGCATACAGCACAGCGCAAATTGAACGCCTGCGCACAAAGCTGCATGGCTACATCAACCCCCTCATGCCCAGCATTGCACTACGCGCTTGGGCGCTCCAAGCATGGATGCCGCGTTTGCGCTACGCTTTTTCCTCTGAAAAGCGTTTCCTAAACATAACGCACGAACTCATTGATCAATTCACCCATTTGTCGACCTCACTGGGCGCCCAACCATCCGTCGTTATCATCTATCCTCGCTACGCCCTAGAAAATAGCCTTGTTCGATTTTGGTCAGGAAGCCGCCAACCCGGCCGAGACCTAGCCGAATACTGCCGACAGAAAAATATCGCCGTGCTGGATTTGCTTGACCATATGGACGGCAACAGCGATGCACAACGCTACTATTACAAGACAGACGGGCACTTTAACGGCGCAGGCAATGCGCGCGTAGCGCAGGCCATATACAGCGAATTACTAGGTGGGGAAAGGAATATGCAACCCGATGACTAATCCGTTCATGGACGAGCTTCAGCGCAACCCGCAAGCGACCGACCAGCCTATCATGCTCAGAGACGGTACTCGATTGGACACCCGACTCCACCGTTCGACAGACGGCCAACGCTTGGCGCACTATTTTACACATTTGTCCGAGGCAACTCGCCGCGTTTACGGTCCCCATCCCTTTACCGCCGATAAGGCGTATGCATTCTGTCGCGACGTAAACTACGCCGACACGCTTCGTTTCCTCGCCCTCGATGGCGAACGCATCGTCGCCTATTTCATTTTGCGTTTGGGTATCTTGGACAGCGACTTTGAACGCTACGCACTGCGCAACCAACACTTAAATGACCATACAGACTGCACGCTAGCGCCGTCCGTCACTGACGACTATCAGGAACGCGGCGTGGGCAGCGCGCTCTTTCCCCTGCTGTTGCAGTTGGCAGACCGGCTCGACAGAAAGCGCGTTGTCCTATGGGGTGGGGTGCGCGCAGACAACCCGCGCGCCGTCCATTTTTATGAGAAGTTTGGATTCGTTGAATGGGGGCAGTTTAAAACAAAAGACACCAACAACTACGACATGCTGCTCGAACTATAAATCTATCTTTGTACACTTGCAGGCGCGCGTCATTTCGCGTTTACCTGGAGGCCCCGGCAGAGATTCGACAGAGAACCCAACCGCCCGCAGGTCGCGTTTAACCTGTCCTTTCGCACAGTAAGTCACTAACGTTCCTCCCGGCAAGAGCACATCGTACATCCGCGCAAAGACGTCTCTCGTCCACAGTTCGGGCTGATAAACTGGACCAAAGGCATCGTAGTAAACAACGTCAAAAGAGGCGTCCAATGAGACTTCCTCGATTCGCGCTTGCACTTTTTGCAACCGAAAAAACGGCTCTAGTTGGACCGCTTCTCCCCAAGGCGCATCGTGCAGTCTGTTCAGCATATCGCCCGTAGCTCCTTCGACAATCCGACCGTAGTTGAGCTGATCGATAATCGATCGGGGTAGCGGCTCAGAATCGACCGATACAAAATCGATCGACTGCATTAGCCGACGGGCACGCATCTGCGTAAGTAGCGCATTGAGTCCCGTGCCAAATCCCATTTCCAGCACCCGGATCCCCATGCGCGGACCAAGCATATCCAGCCCGTACCGAATAAATACATGTATGCTCTCACCCAACGCTCCGTGTGTAGAATGATAGTGCTCTCCTCTAAAACGCGACGACAAGGTATGCGAACCATCCCCCGTGCTAACAATCTTCATACTATTGACCTCTCTCTTGGCTAGCCAAAGCACATAAACACCTGTCTATACGCCCTTATAAGATCCCCACACCAAAAGGAAAACCGACTATAAATCATAAAAACACACTAAGATAATTAAAATCAAAGACTTATAATAATTTATATTATTTTCAAATATCGCTAAAGTTTCCAATGGAAATGCCGATATATGAAGAATAGGGGCTAGCCATATACGCTTAAAGACACGTTTTCACGTGCAGGAAATCATGCTCCGATAGGGTCCATTAGCAGAGTTTACACGCTACAAGCACGGTTAAAAGTCGAACGCCTTTCCTCTCTAAAGTCGCTACCGTACCCTCGCTCTTATAAACGCGGGCTGAAGTCCATTACCGCGTTGCCCCGGGATGGAGCCCTAGCCTCAATGGCTAGGGCTCCTTTCTTTTACGCATGTGACTAGACCGCTATTCGGCCGTACATTAACTCAACAACAGTCACCTACCCCGATCGAAAGGAACTGCCTCATGCCCACAGTAGAAGCCAACGATCCACGCCTGTGTTGGGGCGGAACTGCTTCGTTAGAACAGGGTCCCAGCTGGACTAAGCCCTGGCGCATTCCACACGAAGACCTGGATCTCTACTCACCCGGCGCGAGCGAGTTGGCCGGACGCGCTGAAACGGCCTCAGGCGTGCGACTGCGCTTTGCCACCGATGCTACCGAATGCACGCTGTATACCGAACCGCTCGACGAAGACGGTAACTTTGACCTCTACGCCAATGGCGATTTTGTTGCAACCGTAGACTTTGTCGCCGGTCAAACGACAACGCCATTTGTCGACCTACCCAGCGGGAAAAAAGTAGTCGAGATTTGGCTATCGCAGGCCATGCCCGTCCCCGTGCGCGCCGTCGAACTCCCCGAAGGCAGCAGCCTAGAGAGGAGCGAGGACGACCGACTTAAGTGGATCACATACGGCTCTTCAATTACACACTGTAGAACAGCCGGTTCTCCTTC
>CAXGPR010000024.1:0-49279 GCA_964011675.1 uncultured bacterium | reverse complement strand
AATTATTTCATGAATCAATCATTACTCTTATTGAAAAAAACGTCACTTTTGAATAAATACCCCGTTAACCCTAAATCTTCATGGCTGTGCCCTACACTGAAAAATCTGCTCTCAATCCCATCTGCTTGCACGACCTATTCCACCAATGCCGAACCGTGCACCCTTTTCATCATGATGAAAAGGCACGATGATTGCTTTATTTTAAGCATTCCCTGTTAAGCTTTTTCCCGCCTGCGGACGACAAAGAGACCTGCTTGACGCAAAAAACGATTTTCGATACAACAATTTTGGGGATGGGCAGGGCACGTCAGTTCGTAGCATAATTCTTTAGTTTGTGAAGGTCCGCGCCCGTTAGAGTTGAGTGCCGAGGTGGCTTGAAAAGCAGAGATTGTGTTGATGGTTTAGAGCAGTACGGGTAGGACAGCGGTTTACATCAAGCGCGAGGATCTGTGCCAAAAATGGGGACGGCTTCAAGCGCTTGCCCGTCTTTTGGATCATACACCGCATCAAAGATAGATACGGCCAGCGATAGCCTTGTAATAGGGGCCATTGGGTGATGCGAAGACATAGAGGCGCAAAACAGACCTCACCGAGGTCCGTTTTGGGAATGATGGCTCCCCCCACCTGCATTTCTTCGACAAAGACATCCAGCTCACCAACAATCGCACCAGGTCGCACGAGCACCCGGTGCGGGTCTATATTCTGTGCGAGCGTTCGTCGATTGAGTTATTATCGAATCTAATCCAGATGTGCGATCAAATGCCGCTTAAATTATGGCTAAAATCGCCTCTGTATCAGACGCCAACGCTCTTCTGAACTCAATTTGACGCATGGGTCACACACTTCTTTTAATGAGGCGAAAAACAGCAACGGCAGGTTGCATTATTCCACATCGCCCATGGCTTGGCGACGGCGACGACGCGCCAGTTCGCGCAAATCTGTAACTACATCTGTTTCATCGACTATTTCGCGTCCAATAAGCTCTTCTAATACATCCTCCAAGGATACGACACCATTCAAACCACCGTACTCGTCAATTACGATAAATAAATGCTGATGCGATTCGAGAAACCTGCGTAGTACTCGATCCAAAGTGAGCGTTTGCGGAACAAAGTCTGCAGGACGGGCCAAATCCTGTATCAGCGTGTCTTCGCGACCTGCCGCAAGCGCTGAAAAAATATCATGCCGATGTACAATACCGACCACTTCGTCCGTATCTCCATCTTCGAAGATGGGGATACGGGAGAATGAAGGAACGCCCATCTCTAATACCTGGCTTACATTCTGCTGTGCCGATAGCGAATACATAACCGTGCGCGGCGTCATTACCTGTTGAACCGTTTTCTCTTTTAGCGAGAGGATATTTTCAATAGCATGCCCTTCTTCTGCATCGATGGTCCCTGCACGACGCCCCATATGGACCAGTGCAACCAACTCGTCTGAAGAAACGGCATCGTCAACTTTCCCGCGGGATATAAGTCGGGTTACCTGCTCGCAAAGCCATATGAGGGGCGCCTGCGTCCAAATGAGGGTCTGAATCGGATAGGCAACCCAGGGCACAAGTTGACGCGCATAGACTACACCGATGGTCTTAGGAATAATTTCTGAAAACATGAGTATAACCAGCGTAAAAATCACAGAGAAATGCGGCAACCACGGTTCACCCAACACCTCTGCCGCCGCCGCCCCTGCAAGCGCAGCGCCCACCGTATGGGCAATCGTGTTGAGCGATAGGATACCCGCTATGGGTGCGTCTACGTTCTCTCTAAACTTTTTCATGAGCCGTCCAGAAGCACTGCCCGACTTTTCCAGCAGCTCAATATGAGCGACGGGCACCGAATACAGAGCTGCCTCGAATAATGAGCACAGAAAGGAGAAGAAGACGGCAAAACACACAAAAAAAACCAATTCAAACATCGGACGGCTCCCATCCATTGACGATTGTTAATTATGGAACTAAGGGATACAGTAAACAAAAAAAACAGTATGTAAAGCAAACTGCACGCGCTCCAGCTTGCCCCGACGTAGAGCGACTTTTATTATGGAGCAAGCGCTCACACTTACGAATTTTACCTAATGGTCACAGCTCCCATGAACACTATGCCGCGGTCATGGTATTCGACCCACATGATCTGCTCTACTATCATTACAGTTATAGCAATTCAAGTTCCCGAAGCGAACCACATCATTGCCGAATCTGCTCCCGTTAGCCCGCATCACGCAGCTTGGCTACACCACCGCTACCATACCACCCAACCGGCTTTGATCGGCACCGGTGGCTTACCCCAACCGCTGTCATCACCCGCGCGGCGGGCCACCCAGAGCCAACGCACCGTGTTCGGCTTTCTGCCTTATTGGATCAGCGCAGAATACTACGATTCGATCAATTTTGACCTACTGACCCATATCGCCCCATTCTCCGTTGAAGTAAATCCCGATGGGTCGCTGGGCGAGGACCACGGCTGGCCCTGGACAGCGCTGATTGATCGCGCACACCGACACGGCGTGCGCGTGATCCTAACCGCAACGATTTTTGGTGATACGGACGTGCACACGCTGCTCAAAAGCGAAACACACCGCACGCGCTTTATGCGCGAAATACGCGACAAAATACGCGCAGGTCGCGCCGACGGAGTTATCATCGACTTCGAAGGGCCTGGACTAAACGGCTGGCCCAACATGATAAACGATTTCCTGCGCACACTAACCGACTATCTGCACGCCGAAATCCCCGGCAGCGAGGTCAGCTTTGCCAGCCCGGCGATAGACTGGGGCGGTCGCTGGGACTTTGCACAGATTGCGGCCAGCTGCGACTATCTCTTTGTGATGGGCTATTCCTTTTCGGGCAAATGGAGCAGCAGAACGGGACCAACCGCTCCACTAGACGGGCCTGGCCGCACCGTCTCTTCTCTGCTAGAAGATGACCGGGACTACAGTCAGGTAACACGAGACCATCCAGAAAAATTGATCCTCGGCGTGCCCTATTATGGGTGCAAATGGAAAACGCGTAGCGCAGAACCTGGCACAAGCGTCCAAGAATTTATTAACTATCCTCGCCTGCGCGACGCGTTGCCTCAAGCCGCCCGCTGGGGAACGCTATGGGATGCTCGATCACAGACAGCGTGGTATCGCTACAGGGACGGCGAGGATTGGGTGCAGGTCTGGTATGACGACGTCGAGAGCCTGCGCCTAAAATACAAGTTAGCAATGGACAAAAACCTGCGTGGTTTCGGCATTTGGGCGCTCGGCTACGAAGGGAAACAGACCGAGCCTTGGCAGCTCATTGAGGAAGTTAACGGGCGACGCTCTTCCACACTCGTCTCAACCGAAACAACTATCCCCAACGATTTTACGGTCGCTCTTCCCTACCCCAACCCCTTCAATGCCAGCGTTGGAGTGCGCTACCACGTACCGGGACCTGGATACCTCCAGATCGACCTCTACGATGTGCTCGGTCGCCGCATCAACGCGTGGAGTCAGCGAACAGAAAGCACGAGTTATGCCCGATGGCACTGGGACGGCCGAAGTCAAACAGGGATAGAAACCGCTTCGGGCATTTATACGATCCAATTCCACTACTTCAGTGACGACGGTTTACTGCGTTCTCAGAGCCGCCGCGTGGTCCAACTCCGCTAGCCTACCGTCGACGAGTTTGCGTTCACACCTCATTTACTAGGATAACTTTATGGAAGTCGATCCCATTCCCTTTGAGACCTTTGCTTCGTTTGAACGGCTAACGGCAAAAGAACCGTTGCTGTCCGTAGAGCCGCCAGCGTGGGCCGCCGCCGCCCATGCCATCGTCGTCGATGAGCAGGTGCACTACCTCTGGGCCAAGAAGACGGCAGAGGACTTCTGGGTGCTCATGCACAGCTGGGCGCCGACGTCCAATCCAACGGCCGTATCTCACGATCCGCGCAACCCCATAGTGAGCCCCGCGGCTGAAGGATTTGATAGCCGCGACGTGGAATACCCTTTTCCATTTCATAACCCAATAGACGACCGCTACTACATGTACTATCTGGGTAACCAACAGATGCCTCGCTCTAAGCAGACCGGGCTCTTGGTCAGCGAGGGGGATTTGGGATCGTGGACAAGAATCGGCTCTGGACCAGTAGTCGCGCGCGCGGGATCCCACGAGGAAAGCGGATGCTCGCATCCGTCAGTAACCGTTGACGGCGACACTATTCACATGGTCTACACGGGCGAGCGGCCGGCTCCTCCCGAGCGCAAAGAGATCCTTTACAACGTGCCGACAATCTGCCATGCAACGGCGCCCATATCAGACCCAGCACACGTCACCAAGAATCCCGTCAATCCGGTTTTTAGCGGCTCGGGACAGGGTTGGGATCGCTACGGCGTGCGCGAAGCCGAGATCCTAAAGGGACCGGGCTATTTTGATATCTTTTACGGAGGGTATGACGGAACGGAGTGGACCATTGGACACGTGCGCACGCGCGACTTTATCAAATTTGAACCCAATCCGCACAATCCGATCTTCAGGCCGTCTTCCAATCAGCAGGCCTGGGACAGCAGCGGTTTATTGACCCCACAGGTTTTTGTCATGAACAGCACATATCACATGATCTATGCCGGACTCAAAGGTACGGGCTGGAACCGCGTGTCCGAAGTGCAGTCGGGATTAGCCGTAGCCCGTACGTAAATCGCATTGGTCCTGCATTGTCGGGTCGGTTTCTTTCAGATATTACTCTACGTTTCTATACCCAGCGCCGAGTCGAGCGGTACATCTTCTGAGTCTATCCGTACCAGACCGCTCCGATGAGCTTTGCCAGAAAGGTCAGCCATTACTACGCAGTAGGAAACCGATAATATGCGATTTCATTAGATCTTTGGGACAAAGGGCCCAAGCTCGGATACTTATAACGTCTTCAATACCAAGTTGCGAAAGCGTATCTTAACATCCGAAACACCGTCCATTCCACCGTGCGTCTGCAGTCCGATATGGCCAACGCGCGGCATCGTCTTCCAAGCGTATTTAAACTTGTTCTTCGTGCCGTCAGGATTCATGCCCGGCGTGTCAAACTGGTTTAAATCGGCCTCCACGACCTGCACGCCGTTTAGCTCTACCTCCACCCGCGCCCCTTCGCAGCACATACGCATCTGATTCCACTCACAGGCCGGGCGCAGTGCATTAGACGAAGGGGCGATCATGTCATACAGCGCGCCGCTGTCGTTTTTGCTGAGCGGAGGCTCTTTCCCGTATGTATCGAGGATTTGGATTTCTAGCCCGGTGTGAACTTCATCTTCCAGATCCGACACGCGCAGAAACACGCCGCTATTGACCTTCGCATCGGCATTGTACTCCAGCGTGAGCACAAAGTCGCCATACTGCGCCTCTGTGCTCAAGTTACTCATCTTGCCCGTCTCACCAGTACAGACGATCATGCCATCTTCCGCCGCCCACAGGTGGGGGTTTTTATGATCCTTCCACCCACTCAGGTCGTGTCCGTTAAACAACTCAACGGTATACGTCATCGGATTTGATCCTTTCCAATAGGCGCCTTCATTAGCGCGTATCACATCCAGTACGTTAATATGCTCTGCGTATCCAGTTTTGAGCAGTATAACGTTTGGTGCTAATCCCGTCTAAACTTTTTTGAAAAAGTAGTATTTGCACACTCACAGTACAAACCGTTTCTTTGCGATACTATTCACCACAACGATTTCATCTACAAGAGGTCGACCCATCGTGACACTGGACGAACGCCTGGCCAACTATAAGCGAGACGGCTACACAGTATTCAAACGCCTGTTTAGCCCCGCGCTCATGCAAGCGTGGAAAGACGCCTATCCCAGCATCGTCGAGCGCCAAACGCCGCTTGGGCAAGAGCAACCCACGCTGTGGCTCCGCTCAACGCTAGAATTTGAGCCCAAGCTGCTTCTGCCGGCCATCGCCCATCCCAATCTGCTAGACTTTGCCGAGCGGGTGCTGGGTCCTTTTGTCCAAATGGACAACCTAACCTTTATGGGCTTTCCATCGGTGCCGAAAGAGCAGGCGATCGGCAAGGCGTCGGGATGGCACCGCGACATCTGGGCCTATCGACCAACGCACGACGAATACGTGCCGCCACTGGCCTGTAACGCCATAACCTACCTGCAAGATCTGACGGAAGAATACGGTCCCCTGCGCGTGATACCCGGTTCTCACAGACGCGATATCGGCATCGCCCCCGAGCAGGGCCAGATGCCGCACGCGGAGGAAGTCATCGTACCGGTAGAAGCCGGAGATGTCGTCTTCACACACGCGGCCCTGCTGCATTCGGGAACGCCCAACTACTCGGGCCATTCGCGCTATTTCTTCAGCATCTACTACAACAAATCATGGCTTAAATGCCGCGACAATCACGGCGGTCCGGCCGTGCAAGCCATCGTGCAAACGGCCCGTGCCAACGAAGACCGACGTCTCATGCGGCTACTGGGCGAAGACCCGATGCTCTACGCGCGCGCAAACTCAGGATTCTCGCGCGACGACGAGACCGCATGGGCCGAGTGGATCGCCGAGGATCGGCATGCACTTAAATGCGAAACGCCCATCGGTTTAGACTCATGGGAAGACGCTTAATTCAGGAGAGATACAGGGAATGAAGCTAACCGTCTTACAACCAGACCAGCGCCAATTCTTTGACGAAAACGGCTATCTAGTCGTGCCCGGAGCACTTACGGCGACAGAGATCGAATCACTTACTCAGATCAGCGACCGCATGATTGGGCAATGCGATCGCGCAGAAAATCAGCACTACGTGCAGCTGCGCCCCGGCATTGTCGAAGAGCCCTCCTTCCATCCGTTGCTTGCGCACGACGCAACGCTGCCTTTAGTCGTGCAACTATTATCGCCCAATATCCACCTACATACGACAGCTATAATCTACAAGTTCCCCGAGTCAGAAGCGGCCGAACCGTCGCGGGGCTGGCATCGCGATATTGGCATGACCCAGGATCTGGGACACGCCCACATTGTGCGAGGCGGAATCAAGGTCGGCTACTGCTTAACCGACTTTCACGAGCCTCAATCGGGCTTTACGCTCTTTGCGCCGGGTTCGCACAAACTGCCAACGCCTCTACCCATACCGGAAGGTCGCATCGACCCCGAAAACGTCGTTGATCTGCGTCTCAATGTGGGCGATGCCTTTCTCTTTGAAAACCGCGTATATCATACTTCGGCTCCCAATCTGAGCGAGCGCACGTCCAAAGTGATTATCTTTGGCTATAGCTATCGCTGGATGGGCGGTCGCCGAGATAATATGGAACAGGTATGGCCAGAGCGGTCCGTGCTCGAACCGCTCGACGAGATCCGCAAACAACTATTAGGCGGCGCGTGCGACGGGTTAGATACGTGGGCTCAAGAGCATGACATAGCCCCAGAACCGTTCCAGTGGACTATGACAGCTTAGACGTACACGGCCAATATCTCTCATTCAGCGATGGATAACAAATGCACACCAGCTTTTACCAGGAGATTAAGCGTTTATGACGCTCCTTAACGATGCGCAGGTTAAGCGCTTTCTGCGCGACGGCTACATTACGCTGCAAGCGAATTTATCCGCCGACTTCCACGAGCAGATTCGCGCGCAGATCGACGATCAGTTCCAGGGCGAAGGGAATCCCGGTAACGATATCCTGCCCAAGGTGCCTGATCTGTATCGTGTCCTCGAAGACGAACACATTTCTGGTGCGCTGACGAGCCTATTGGGACCAGACTACATCGTGCATCCGCATCGCCATTGTCACCAAAACCTAGCTGGCAGCGGCGGGCAAGGCATGCACCAAGACAGCTATGAGAGCGACCAAAACGTCCGCCACCACCGATGCCGATGGGCCATGGCCTTTTACTATCCGCAGGATGTGGCCTTAGAAAACGGACCATCTTCGGCTATACCAGCTACCCAGCACTACAACGATACGGAGCAGGCCAACAAATGGACCGAACTGCCGCTGGTCGGGCCGGCCGGAACAGTTACCATTGTCCACTACGATCTTTGGCATCGGGCCATGCCCAACCTGAGCACCATCGATCGCTACATGGTAAAGTTCCTCTTCACGCGCATGAGCGAACCAGACGGCCCCGCGTGGAACAGCACAGGCCAAGAATGGACCCATTCGCCCAATGGTCCGCCTGACTCGCTGTGTCAGTCCCAATGGGCATGGATGGGCGGTCAGGCCAACCGGCGCGCGGCCGTCGACGATCCACAGCTGCTCTACGACCACTTACAGAGTCAGTCCGAACACCAGCGTTTGGAAGCAGCCTATGCCTTGGCCTCTCAGGGCGCCGACGGCGTCCCCTACCTCGTTAGGGCACTCCGGGCAGAAGCCGCCCACAAGCAAGAGCGCAACCTAGCGCGCGCGCACACCAACCCCAGCCAGCTCGACGCGCTATTTGCGCTCAGCGCAGCCGGCGCACAGGCCTTGGCGCCCTTAGAAAACCTGCTGGTGGATACTGAATGGCCGCTGCGTGCAGCCGCCGCCGACGCTTTGGGTGACCTGGGCCGCTTAGCCGTGGGATCTGTTCCCCTATTACAGCGCGCCCTCAGCGACAGTGCGGTCTGGGTGCGTCGCAATGCCACCGAGGCCCTCGGCCATATGGGATCTGATGGATCCGAAGCCGTGCCCGCGTTAGCGGAGCGACTGAACGATCCGGACCTTACCGTGCGTCACAACGCTGCGCTAGCGCTGGCAAAGATCGGACCGTCGGCAGAGAGCGCAACGGGTGCTCTGCAGGCCGCGCAAGAGGACGAGGATCTCTACGTGCGCGAAAATGCGCGTATTGCGCTCAGCCGCATCGAGGCATAGCACACAGCGCCAACAACCGAGCTAAAGAGGAAACATCCGTAGCCAAACAGACAAACCGGCCAAGTCCCGTCGAATTCTCACTACACCAGTAACAACGCCGCGATGAACAAACCGGCCTTCGATCAGTATTATCGCTACGACGAAATGACCCAAGTTCTGCGCGACTTCACGCAGGCTTTTCCCCAGCTAGCAACGCTAGATTCGCATAGTAGATAAACGCAACAAATGAATGGCTACCCAGAGGGCATTGGCTTTTTCTGCTTTGTGTAGCCAGTCAACTTCCCATGTGCCAGTAAAAAATCGTGTGGATACCTTTTGCTCTTTTCTCCGTTAACTCTCTATAAAACTCTTACCGATGTTGTCTCTTAGTCTGTTATTTGGAGCATAAAATAGATGCAAAGACATATCCCACGCATAGCGCGATACGTATGCCGTTCTTATTTTGGAAGGGTCATCATGGACATCGTTTTGAACATACAATTGGAATATGAAACGACACTGGCTAGATCATTTAGGCGATCCAAAGACAGGCGAGCCGCTGCATATTAAAGCGGTCTTTCACAAAGAGGAATCTCATGTATTAGACGGCTTGCTGTCCAACGCGCAGGGCGACGTCTACCCCATTATGCGGGGCGTGCCGGTCTTTGTTGAAAATATCGGCGAGCTATACGGTGGATGGGTAGAAGAATTTCGCTCGGAAATAGGAGCCGTACCGAGCTCTTGGACGGAGGGCGCCTACGAGGCGGGCACGCGCAAAGTGCAGGACAGCTTTGGCTACGAGTGGAGTCGCTATCACCGCGTCATACCAGACTACGACCAAAACTACGTGCACCAAACGGGCATCGACGATGCATTTTACGCCGATAAAACTATCCTAGACGCCGGCTGTGGATACGGACGTCACGTCAGCTATATCTCGAGTGTTAGCGGTACAACAGTTGTCGGGATAGACCTCTCCGAAGCCGTCTTTATTGCTTTCGACAAGCTAAAAGAGCGCGATAACGTCGTCTTAGCTCAGGGTAATTTGTACCTGCCCCCCGTGCGCCGCGCGCACTTTGACTTTGTCTATTCATGGGGCGTCTTGCACCATACGCCCAGCGTAGAACAGGGTTTTAACGCAATACTCGGAGCCGTAGCTCCCAACGGACAAATCAGCTTCGGCGCCTATCGAAACTGGAGCGCCATCGGCACTGCGTTTCAAGGAGCACTCCGCGCGCTCACGTGTAGAATGCCCAAAGACCTGCTGTATACCCTATGCTATGCCAGCGTGCCTATAAATGCACTGTACAACATCCTGCTACGCCATATTCCGGGCGTGCGCGAATTAGTGCGTGTATTTATCAAGCCCGCCAAAGACTGGCGCATATGTCACACGGATACTTTCGACTGGTGGCACCCCTATT
This sequence comes from uncultured bacterium, assembly GCA_964011675.1. GTDB lineage: Bacteria > Latescibacterota > UBA2968 > UBA8231 > UBA8231. The sequence continues at coordinate 39,071 of CAXGPR010000024.1, read as the reverse complement.
ATAACCACTACCACACCTTAGACGAACTCCGCGCGATGGTGACCCGGGCAGACCTCAACCTGGTTTCCGACGACGTGCCCTACAATTCGGTGCGCGCCGTTGTGCCAGCAGCCAACCCGTCTACATGAGCTTATCTTTACCCCCGATTGTACGCGCAGTACGCGCCCTTCCCCCGATAGGTCGACAGATCGCATCAATTGCGCTGGGCCACCGCATCAGCGAAGCGTGCATGGCCCATCAGGGAAATGCAAAGGCCCTTCCCACGGTTGTCCTGAGTTTTGACTGTGACTTTCCAGTCGACGTAGAGGCCCTGCCTGCCCTGTGTGACGTGCTCCGTACGCGCGATCTACGCGGCAGCTTCGCCGTCGTTGGTCAGTGGGTCGACCGCTACCCCGAACAGCACCGCGCCATCTCAGACGGTGGGCATGAATTAATTAACCATTCACATACCCACCCTAACCTGCGCAATCCCGACTACGACTTTGCCGCCAGCGAAGAATTTACCGAGCGCATGTTTGGTGATTTATCTCGAGCAGAACAGCTCGATGAACTCGTCCAATGTCATGAGGCCGTCCGTGAGCACTTAGGTGTAGAGATGGCGGGTTGCCGACTGCCTCATTTCGGCAACTTAGCACCCGAGACGGCTTACGGTCTCATGCGGGAAGTCGGCTACCGCTTTTCCAGTTCGCTGCTGGCCGTGCTTTCGCCTACGTTAGGCGCCCCTTACACGGCCGTGGAGGGCATAACAGAAATTCCCGTAGCCGGCTGCCCAGCGCACCCATTTACGGTATTTGACACATGGCACTGTTTGGTTAAAAACGGCGGTCGACACGCCGCCGACGGTGAGTTTTTACAGTTGGCGCTGGGTGCGTTAGATAGCTGCCAGCGCCATAGCGGACTGCTCAATCTCTACTTTGATCCCAAGGACGTCGTTAACCATCCCGACTTTCCCCGCTTTCTCGACGCGCTTGTCGAGACCCCTATCCGCGTCGTCCCCTACGAAACGCTCTTAGCTGTAACTACGTAGACTGTGTACTCCGGCTCTACTCCGGATACTGGATGCGAAGCTCCGATTGAATCAGCTCGACTAAGGGACGTGCACCGAAGGGCTCGAGCGGCTTCCCGTTGACAAAGAAACCTGGCGTGCGACGGACGCCTAGCGCCCGGGCATCCGACAGATCCTGCTGCACGATCCTTGCAATCTCCGGATCGTTCATATCGGACCGCACGCGCTCTACGTCCAAGCCAACTTCGGGCAATAGAGGCCAGACCCTACTAAGTATCACCCGGTGGTTCTGCGTCCAGTCTTTTTGCCTCTTGTAGAGCATTTCCAGCGTTTCCCAGAACTTGTCCTGCCTTCTGGACGCCTCTAGGATGCGCACGACCCCATCCGATCCCTTGTGAAAAGGCGCGTGACGCAGCACAAATTTGACCTTCCCAGGATATGCTTCTAACGCCTGCTTCCCGTATGTAGAAAAAGCGGCACAGGTCTCACAGGCCGGATCAGAAAATTTAACGAGATAGACTTTGGCCTCTTCGCTGCCCAGCGTCGGCGAGTAGGGACGGACAAAGGTCTCCGCATTGTCTTCGGCCATAAAGCCCAACTTTTCGGCACGTCCAGACTTGTAAAAGTGCGAACCGACAAAGAACGCAGCGATTAACGCAACCGCTGCAGCGATAAATACAGTGCGCTTCATACCGGAGTTCTCCTCTGAAGTACAATTAGAATCGCCGACAATAGGGTAAAAGCGATCAGCGACAAGTAGGGAATCGAAAGAAAGCCAAACAGCTCGATATGGACTTCCGTGCAAGATATACCCTGCGTACAGGGCTGCATGTCGGCGGGGATCCACTCTGCATAGAGCAGCGAGTGATAGGCGGCCAAGCACCAACCCACCCCCGCCAGCGGCAGCGCATACTTGCTCGCCTTTGGGTCAAAGGGAAACAGGCCGCGTGCAAGTATCAAAACCAGCGGGAACAGACAAATGCGTTGATACCAGCACAGCACGCAGGGCGCAAACTCCATCACATAGCTAAAAAATAGGCTGCCCAGCGTAGACACGAATGTAATAAGCCAAGCGCAAAAACAGAGCAGCCAATCCAAATCGAGCGCCGTCGTTTTTCCGTCGTTTTTCACCTTTATCCAAATTCCGTTTCTAATGCAATACACAGAGTGCGGTCAGACACCAACGAAAGTACGTATGCCACGCACAATTGCAACGCGCATATGAGGCGACCTAGTCGCGGAAGGACCGGTCGATAAATTTATGCACATTCGCTCGTCGGCCTGTAATTACCCTTTGTCCTGTGACAGGATCAAGCTCTTTTTATTCAAAAGTAGAGTTTTCGCAAACACAAATACCTATATGTCACAAAACGAGACATTATATTTGCGGCAACAGGTCACTCTCTATAACAGGACACTCTAGCCATGCAAGAAAATATCGAGAACCGAACGGCTTTCTTCCACCGCCCCATCACGTGGATCGCTCTATTGATACTATCGCTAGGCAGCGTGTGGGTTGCCCAACGGTATTTCTCTGAAGCCTTTCCACTGGTCGCACTCGATCTGCAGATGGATCGCGTACGCGCGCTAGAACAATCAGCCCAGCGCGTCGAGACACACGGCTGGGGACCTAAGGATTACAAACAGGCTGCCTCCTTTGAACTGGACGGACAGACGCAGCATTTCGTCGAGCTAGAAGGCGGTGGAAACGCCGCGTTCGCAGAGATGTTAGCGGGCAACCTCTACGCGCCTTATCAGTGGAAAGTACGCCATTTTCAACAAGGTAGCGTACACGAAGTCACGCTTTCTTTTAAACCCGACGGAACGTGGTATGGATTCGAAGAACGCCTACCAGAAGACGAACCCGGGGCTGCCCTACCGGCCGACGCAGCTCGACAAATTGCGGTAGCGGCAGCAACCGAACTGGGTATCGCGTTGGATGCATATCAGCCCATCAGCGCGTCTGAAGAGATACGCCTGAGCAAACGCGTCGACCATAACTTCGTCTTTGAGAGACCGGAAAGCGACCTAGGAGAAGGACGTTATCGGCTGAGACTCGTCGTGTCCGGCGATCAACTTACCGCGCTGAAACACGAAGTTTTTGTGCCAGAGGCCTTTACTCGCCAGTATACGGAGATGCGCTCAGCCAATGAAACGCTCGCCGCTGGAGCAAGCGTTGCCATGTTGCTACTCTACGTAGTTGGGGGCGCCATTGGCACCTTTTTCCTACTGCGCCAACGCTGGGTGCTCTGGAAAACAGCCCTGCGCTGGGGCTTGATTGTCGGCGGGCTGCAGGGCGCCGTCTTGCTCAACCAAATACCGCTCAGCTGGATGTACTACGACACGGCCATTTCCACGCAGGCGCACATCGTAGAGCAACTAATTAGCGCGGTGGTCGCTACGGTCGGTATGACTCTCCTGTTCGCATTCTCTTTTCTCATGGCCGAATCCCTCTCGCGCCGCGCGTTCCCGCATCACATCCGTTTTTGGAACCTCTGGTCACCCTCGGCAGCAGCTTCGCCCCAAGTGTTAGGTCAAACTGTGGGGGGCTACCTGTTGATAGGCCCTATGTTTGCCTTTGTCGTTGGGTTCTACCATTTGAACAGTCAATTACTCGACTGGTGGAACCCATCCAGTGCCCTTTTTGAGCCCAACGTGCTAGCTGCATATTTTCCGTGGCTCTCTTCGATTGCCATTTCGCTGCAGGCCGGCTTTTGGGAAGAGTGCCTTTTCCGTGCGATCCCCTTGGCCGGCGCCGCCATGCTGGGACAACGCTACGGCCGACCCCGCCTCTGGATAGCCGGTGCGTTTCTCATACAGATGGTCATCTTCGGGGCAGCGCATGCAAACTATCCGGCACAGCCGGCCTACGCACGCGTAGTCGAACTCCTCATACCCTCTGCCGTATTCGGCTTTCTCTATTTGCGCTTTGGCCTCCTGCCTGCCATCGTCATGCACTTCGCCTATGACGTCGTCTGGTTCGCTATGCCCCTCTTTGTAGCCGAGTCGCCCGGCCTATTAATCGATCAGGCGCTGGTCATTGCTCTCGCTTTTATACCACTCGCCGTGCCAATTGTATACCGATGTAAACAAGGGGCTTGGAAGACCGTAGAAGAACGAGACTACAATGCATCGTGGCAGCCCGCTCCAGAAGAAGCCCCGCCCATGCAAACCCAACCCATCGCACAGGTCGTGGAAGGACCTGCACGTGCGCGCTACGCGTGGATGGGCGCAGGCCTGCTGGGAATTGGGCTCTCTGTGTATGGCCTAGTGGGCGTGGACCATAGCAAACTCACGCTGACAGTTGACCGGCAAGATGCGATATCCGCCGCACGAGAAGCGCTAACCGACGCCGGCATCGCTCTAGACGACACCTGGGAAGCCTCTGTTAGGACTGCCGTCACAGCTGCCACCATGGAGCACGCTTACGTCTGGCGAACGTGGGAACCATCTGTATACGAACGCCTGCTCGGCATCTTTCTCTCGGCGCCGCATTGGCAAGTGCGATTTGCTCGCTTTGACGAGAAAATTTCAGTAGAGGATCGGGCGGAAGAATATCGGGTATATATCAACCGCACGGGGCAGTTGATGGGTATCGACCATCAGACACCCGAAGGATGGCCCGGACCTGAGCTCGAAGATGCACAGGCCAGCGCACTCGCAGAAAATGCGTTGGTGCAGCGATTTGGCATACAGCCCGAAGAGGTAGAACGCATTTCTGCCGACATAGAAAAGCGGCCTGCACGCCGCGATTGGCGCTTTGTATTTAGCCAAGACACGGCGCTACCCGAAGCGCCGGGACAGGCGCGTATCTCCGTTGTACTAGCTGGCGATCGAGTGGAGCGTCTCAGGCGTTTTGTGCACATACCAGAAGAATGGCAGCGCGCCGAGCGAGAGCGCGAACAGACGCTCATTGTATTCAGAGTGCTATCGGCCGTGCTCCTATTTGGCACGCTGGGCATCATGGTAGTCTATGCCCTCCTACGATGGAGCAAGGGTCAGATTAACACCCCTACATTGATTTTGTTTTTTATCGCATTCTTAACGTGGGGCGCGCTGATGCAGGCCAACGGATGGTCAGCCGGAGATTTTACCCTAAGCACGACCGAACCCCTGGGTCACCAGCTGCTTATGCGCATTATTGTCGCCGTACTGCTCCCAGCGGCGGGCGCGTTTTTTATTGCACTGCTGGCCAGCGCAGTCCCGCGGTGGAGTCTGCCCGTTCGCAGCGTACAGCCCGATTACGCTCTGGGCATGGCCTTGGGCGCAGCGGGTCTAGGCGTGACGTTCCTAGGAGAATATCTATCGCGTGACTTTGAGCCCGTTACGCTGACCTACAGCGGAGCCGACGATTTTCTGAGTTGGCTACCCATTGCTGTACAAGGTTTTCCCTTCTTATCCTTAGCTTTGGCCGGCGGCGTCGGCCTGTGGTCTATCTTTACACAGCACGGCACACGCCGCCATCTTTTGGGATACGGACTCGTTTTTCTACTAGGCGCTGCACCGGGCGGCATGTCTCAGCAGCATATCGAGGGCATCGCCCTATCCGGCCTTGTCGGCGGCCTCTTTGCGTTGACTGCACTCACTACGGCGCTGCGATTTGATGTGCGCCTATGCTGGATTGCCGCTGGAACTCAATGGATCTTTGGACAGATCAAACAGGCGGTTTTTGTCCCATTCCCCGGCGCTCAAATCGGTGCGCTTCTGGGCATCTGCATCGTAAGCGCTATAGCCTGGTGGTGGTTAGAGCGACTTCGCGATGAAGTGGGTCAGACCGAAGACAGCGCAGCGGCCTAGGTCCAATCGGAACATCACATATTACTCGGGGCCTGCAGCCGATTATTTTGTATTCTTAAGGGGAATAAGCGCACGCCTTGTTGGATATTGAATAGACCCTACGCGCAATAGGAGTGTGTGTATGTCTGGGGCACCGGCGACAAGCCGACTCTACTTTTTCGACAACGTGCGATACTTGGTCATTATTTGGGTCACGCTATTTCACGTTGCCTCTGGTTTGGCAGGTCACCAAGAGTTTATACGAGACTCGAATACCAGCGTGGTATTTTCCGTATTCCACGCCTATTCTGTCACGGTGATGATGGCCATCATGTTTTTCACTGCGGGCTATTTTTCAACCCCTTCGCTGCGCAATCGACGCACCGGTCTATTCCTGAAAAACAAGCTCGTGCGGCTGGGCGTACCGTGGCTTGTCGGCGTGCTCTTCCTCGGTCCGACGATGCCGTATATGGCCTATTATAGCCGCTCTTTTGCCGGTCTCTCTTCGGACAGCTATTGGGACTTCTGGCAGCGCTATATGGGCAGCATTTTTGACGGTTGGCTACTTCCGATCAACTTCACCGCCAATCCGATCTTCCACCAGCAACACTTCTGGTTTCTTTCCGTCCTCTTTGTCTTTTTTGTCGCGCATGCGCTGCTGCGCGATGCCCGCGCTCGCTGGGGCCTAACAGACGCAGAGCCCGCAGTTGAGAGAGCTGTTTCGCAGTGGGACTTTGCTCGCGCTTTTCTGCTGACAGCACTGGTAGCCATAGTCGGGTTCGCCCTTTCCAACCAGCTCGACCTCCCGAGCGGCACTTTCGCCTTTTTCTTTAAGGTAAGCGCACTCGACGTGGCGCTCTACGGTTCGGTCTATGCGCTCGGCGCATACGCCCACGCGCGCGGATGGTATACAAATGCACAGGCCCCCGGATGGAAAGCCGTTGGATTTATCGCCCTCTTTCTGCTGGGAGCTGCTCTAAGTAGCGCTGCGGTATTTTTCCAATCTGGCATGGATTCACCGCTCCTCATGTTCTTCGGCTCAGCCGCTGCCGTGCTGATTAACCTGCTGTCCGTATTGGGTTTTACCTCCCTCATCCACCGCTATATGAACACCCCGTCTCATATCAACGAACGCTTTGCCGCCAATTCGTACAGCGTGTATCTCGTGCAATATCCCGTGGTCTTGGTTTTCCGCCTAATGAATTTCTCTTGGGAAGTATCGCCCTTCATAAAATTCATCACGGCGGGCGTGCCGGCCCTAGTCGTCAGCTACCTCATAAGCGAGTATCTCATTGGCCGCCGGCCACCGCTGGCCGTTTTCGCGACAGTGGGCATGCACGCTACACTCTGCCTCTTTGGCCTTCCTCGCACCGATTTTTCTCATCAGCTACTCGACCGGCAGGCGCAGTTCCACGCCGTGATCCCCGCAGAAGCTCGTCCCGTAGCACTGCTCGACGAACGCATGGGATCTGGCGGCTGGGGATCTTCCATGACGGGCATCACCTGGCAGGATGGTGAACTGTACTTCGGCTCTACAGAGGGCCTGCAAGCCATGCGCACTGAGGGCATTTGGAAGATGCTGGAAGGCGAAGAGTCTATCCGTCGGGTCGCCGCATTGGGACAGGGTCTACTGGCCGTAGCCGGTGATAGAACACTCTCTATTTGGCATTCGGATACCAACAACGCGCAGGAGATTAACCTCTCTGGCGAGGGTATCGTCAACGAACTAGTGAGCGACGGCAAAGGCGGCTTCTTTTACGAATTCGTCTCAGATAAAGGCAACGCGATGCTAGTTCACCGGCACTCTGATGACGCCGAGCAGGTTTCTAGCCTACCCATAGCGGGGGCCGGTGCCCTAAGTACAACACACCAATCGATTTTATGGACGGCTGATAGCACATTAGCAGTATATAGGCTCGACATTTCAGCAGACGGCGCCCTGCGCGTGAGAAACTCCTTTGCCGAGGTCTTTATGGCGGATGGTAAATACGGCCGGGCGCGACCCGACCCCATGCAGCACACGGTCAGCGGTCTGACCGTGGACCGTGAAGGACGCCTATTTCTCGTCAACCGCGTAGGCCTGCAGGTATTTGACCCGACCGGCGCACTACTAGGCGTCGTGCAACTGCCAGACCAGCCCACGGACTGCACGTTTGGCGGTCCAGACCTCAGCACGCTTTATATCGCCACTAAAGATCAGGTGTATGCACTAGAGACGCGCACAGCCGGTTCACCGCTGGCACCACTCGATGAGATGATAAATGACCTGTAGCACGGGCAGTAACCGCAGCGTATAATGCAATTGCATTATACGCGCATCCATCACTTTCTCACTCAAAAGAAAGAGATCTAATATGCCTACAAAGTGGAGTGTTCCACTCGCAGTCACACTGCTCTTCACCCTAGCAGGCCATGCAAAGAGCGAATCGGATCCTGCAACGGGAATCGATACGCACTATTCTCGCTACTTCTTTGCCCCTACTGCTTTTCCACTGCAAAAGGGCAGTGGTTATATACAAACGCATTGGCTGGCAGCGTGGTCGGCCAACTACGGCATTGCCGAACGCGGGTCCATCGGCTTTTCTACGACCATTTTCGGCCAACCGTTCTTTCTCACGCCCAAATTTGGCGTAAAAATGGCCGAAGACTGGAGCACGGGCGGAGGGATGATGCTGGGCTATATCGATGGTAGTCCTCTAGGCATCGGCTATGGGTTGAGCACGTTGGGGGATGCAAAACGCAACCTCACCATCGGCCTAGGATGGGCTTTCGGCGGCGGAGAAGTAGAGCAATCGCCGCTGCTCAGCATCAACGCAATGGGTCAATTCGCCCCGTCGTGGACGATGATGTTCGAATCCTGGATCCTAACCCAAGATCCATCCGACTTGCATCTACTGCTATACGGAGTACGGTGGTATCGCGGCGGAAGAAATAGCCTAGACCTTGGATTCATGATCCATCGAGAAGTTCTCGACAGTTGGAACAACAGCTTTTCTCCGGGCTTCCCCTTTGTCGGCTGGACCTTCGGCTTCTAAACCCTTTCCCCATGAAATCGATATATATTCCATGGTCTCCACGCCTCATCATGACAGGGCGCTCTTTTCGCCTACCCGTTCAGTGTGATGGGGACGTCGAACTCTCGTATCCGTGCTTTTCTCTACAACACCAACGATACTCCTCAGCAGACAGGGCTCACTACTTTTATTTGCGTGCGCCCGAACAGGCTGGCGTCTACACACTCTCTGCCCAACAGGGCGAGACAACGCACAATCAATCCATTAGAGTATGTGATCTGGATAGCCTCCGAACACCCCACGAGTACAATGGTGAACAGTGGCCGCGGCGCTGGCCGCTGGGGCAACCGTGGACCTCGAGCAAAACGCGACAAACGCTGCAAGACCTGCCTCGGGCGAGCAAAGCCAATCCCACCCTGGAATGGTGGCTCAGCTGTGATTACCACGCACTGTGGCACAGCCTGCCTCCGGCAGAGCAACCCCAAGCACACTACGTCAACGTGACGCAGGGCTGCCCGCGCTGTGGCAAGGCCATTTTTGCTCATCACGGCTTCTACCCCTGGATCTGGCCAGATCTGGGCCAAGGGTTCCAAGCGCGCTGCCCCGCGTGTGGATTGCAAGCATCGAGCAATGCGTTAGACGACGGCGATTGGCACAGCGGCGCCTATCCAGACGACGGCTTTGGATACGTGGATGAAAACGGTCATATATACCTATTTGCGGCGACGCACCATCGCAACCAAGTGATCGCTTTTGGTTCGGGTATTGTCGCCCTAACGGATCACATCCGCGCCTCAGGACATGCTACTGAAGTCACGGACCGCCTGGTGCTCATGCTCCTGCGCTATGCACAAGAAACGCTCTACGTAGCAACAGCCGCTCAGTTCCGTTACGGGCCGTCCAAAGAAAAGGAAGAGCCTTGGGCATGGGGACAAACCGACTGGGCCGCACAGCCCGATCCCATTGCCTCACTCTACCGCAAGGGCCTGCTGCGCTACAGCATCGACGTGCCTATCATCGCGCAAACCATGGCACTGGCCTACGACACGGTCTGGCCCCATATGAAGCGCGAAGGCGGCAGCTGGTTGCAGCTGGCGCAGGCACTCGGCTTGGCCATAGCAGACGGCGGAGACGGGATGCAGCTCGTTGAGGAAATGCTCGCCGTGCAACTGCAGTGCCTGATGGACGGCGGCGGTCTGAGCAACTTTCCCCGCTCTAGCATAGGTGCACTAGTACTCTTGCAGGCGCTTGACCGGAGTGATTTGGAGCAGCCGTTAGAATGGCTCTACGACAAGAGTCAGGAGCGGCTACGCACCTTCGTATCAAACAACTTCTTTTCCGATGGCACACCCCCTGAAGCAACCGGTGGGTATAACGACACGCACAGCATGGGACTGTTTGAACTGGAAGAGAATCTACAGAGGCTCTGTGCCCTACATCCCTCCACCTATCCGGCCGAGCACTACCCGTCGCTACTATCTGAACATCGTGCTGCACGCATCGCGTGTGCACCGCACGAAATCATTTTACTCGGGCGAGCTATATTAGGCTTTGGCGACGGAGCCTCTGCGGGCGTCCAGGGACCGTTAAACGACACGCCCTATGCTCCGATGCGCGGTCTCCTCCTCGAACGCGCACGTACTCAGTTAGATGATCCGCGGGTGCAGGCGCTGCGGCAGGAGCCACAAACACATCGCTCGTTGGGCACGACGATACTCGATGCGGCGGGCCTTGCCGTCCTGCGCACAGATGAGACACCTGAACGCGCCGCCGTCGGCGTAGTATATGGCGACGCTTGGCTCCATCGCCATATGGACCTGCTCGATGTGCAGCTCTTTGCGCACGGACAACCTTTTTTAAGCGACTTGGGATATCCACAATCGTGGACGAGCGTAGGTCAGTGGGAAGCGCACTGGGCCACGCACAATACGGGTTGGGGGATAGTCGATGGAGTCGACCCGATCAACTGGCCTTCGGATACGCCTTTCTATTTTCTCAAAGCACTAGCCGGACGCGGCACACTGCGCCTATTTTCTCAAGCCGACGGCGTGCAGATCATTGAGGTAGAGGCCGAACGCTGGGCCTGGGACCACCAACGCATGCGCTGGTTTCGCCCCGGTGTATCCATGCGCCGCCTGCTGGCGCTCATTGAGACCGACAGCGACGGCGTCGCACTAGTCGACATGATGCGTATCCACGGAGGACAGCAGCACTGGCGCAGCTGTCGCGGCTTAGAAGGTACTTTTGCGGGCGCGGGCAGCTGGCTAGAACAGCCTGGCACAGCCGCTGGGCCGACGATTGAGCGCGGCCAAACAGACCAGGTGCCCCACGACGACCTCATCGCTTTAGCCTATATGGATTCGGTACGCTCCTACGACGGTCCTACTCGCTGGCAAGGCCAGTGGCAATCGCGCCACGAAGAAGCAACGCGTTTAGATATTCACCAGCTCGGATCTAATACGGACGCACGTTTGCTCTGCGCACGCTCAACGGCCACTCTGGGCAATCCCGAAGACTCTCGCTATTGCTACAATGGATTGCTCTGGTCGCGCAGTCCCACTCCCGAAGAAGCGACAACGCGCATCGACCTAGTTTTTGAACCGAGGGTGGGACCGGCAGCATTGGTAGAGGTCGAGGCGATTGAGGGATCTGGACAGAGCTCAGGCACACGGTTGAGAACACGCACGGGACGCACGATCAAACTATACTGGAATCCAGATTCAACAGAGACGGCGTGCACTTTTGCCGACGACACCACGCTCAGCGAAGGCGTGGGTTGGACCGTTGGAGATCGCCATCACGCCGCGGCACGGCATTTTGCGACGCGCCAGCGCGGCATCCTAGACAACCTACCTAATAAGGGAAGAATTATTGCTCTCGACCGTTCAGACTGCACCATTGACATCGAGGGCCTATCAGCCATAAAGCCCCATGCTCGCATCATCATAAACCCCGATGGGCGCAGACACACCTACCGGGTGGAGGCTGTGCAGATGCTGTCTACGGGGCGGTTCCGCCTCACACTAGACGTCGATTCGCTGCTGGGTCGTGGCCAGGTCCGTCATGCGGACGGTCGCCAAATGACCTTAGACCACTTTATCTCCGCACGCACCGGCAATCTGCATCAAACGCGCCTGCAGATTCAAGGCTCAGAGCCGTGGTCTATCATAGATGAAGCGATCAATCCAGACGCTCAATCCACGCAGCTCTGGCTTCGTACGACCATACCGGGTGCCGAGGTGGGCACGTGGGTGGAAGCAGTCGACTACGTCGTTGGCGATCAAGTCCGCTACGAACCGACAGCTCACGCATAGAGCAAGCGTGCCGGCTATAGCAGCGCGCATATATCATCGACAGAGGCAACACCCGTGGTTCCTATTTGGTGGATGGTGTGCGATGCGGCCGCCATGGCGATGTGGCAGGCTTCAGCTGTCGTGGAACCGGCCGCCAAGGCCACCGCGACGTTGGCCGTAACACTATCGCCCGCTCCCACCACGTCAATCCGACCGCGAAGCGGCAGCGCAGGTGCATGGCTGATCGTGCCGTCGGCATCGGCTGCAACTATACCGCTACCCGCGAGTGTAACGAACGTTGAACGGCCTCGAGACTGAGCCCATTCGGCAACCACTGACCGCACCGTGCATTCATCTGACGCGTCTCTCATACCCGTCAACGAGGAAAGCTCTTCTCCATTCATTTTAAAGTTCAGACGAGGAAAATCTCGCAGGCTGCGACGTGAATCGGCCAATATCGGCACCGCCGGCCGCCGCTGTGCCAACGCACCCAGTTCAGCGCGCACAGCATGCGTCAACGCGCCCGTTTCCGCTCGGTCCGTCTGCTCTAATGCAATAAGTACGTCTGCATGCTTTCCCACCGCCGCAACGGCCTCGGCCAGGCGTTGACTGAGTGACAGCGGCGTAGGGCTATCATTTTTTATATCTATACGCGACAGCTCGCGCAAACCTTCTGCTTCGAGCAAAATGGGCTTACAGTAGGTAAACGTGCGCCTGTCTGGAACGCAGAAAAAAGAGGCTGTGCAAACGCCGGGCAGACGCGACAGAGCGCGCTTCAGCTCATACCCCTCACCGTCGTCTCCACAGTAGCCCACCAAATCAATCTGCCTGATTCCCAACGCTACCAAGTTGGCCACGACGTTGGCCGCTCCACCAAGCTGGTTGCGGACGTTCATCACATTGTGAACGGGTAGACCCGTTTCAAGCGAGGTCTCTTTCCGCGCCGGATCGATCTCTAGGTAGCGATCCAAACACACGTCTCCCACCACCGCTACGCGCAGCTGCGCGTAGCGCGCAACTAGTTGCTCAAAGCGTCTTTCCATCATGGAGTTTTACGAGACAAGTATCCACCATCTAACAGGCGACCGCACGCATCTGAGATACGCCGCGATCAGGACCAGCGCCACAGCGTTTGCGCTGTACCGCCTAGAATCCACGCGCGCTCTTCCGCGCTCAAATCAACGGCGTCAGCAAAAAGCGCTACGGTCTGTTCATACCCGGTCTGAGGGCTATACTGAACCGTTGGGAAATTACTGCCAAATAAACAGCGATCAGGACCAAATGCGTCGACTAGTTCGCGCACCATCCAGTGCACGTCGGTAAACGGATAGGCCTGTCTACTGGCCAGCGGTAGAAAGGTGAGCTTGATATACACATTCTCATACCGAGCTAGTGCACGCACCGGGGCCGTGGTGTTTTCACTTGGCGCCAGCGCGCTCGATACATATCCACAGTGATCCAAAACAAAGCGCGTCTGGGGAAACGCACGCACGCGCGCTTCTACCGCGGCATACTCCTCGTGCGTGGCATTTATATCTACAGTCAACCCCAGATCAGACGCAGCGCACCAGAGCGGCGTGCTGATGGGATCGTCAAGCGCCCGCTGGTAAAATAGATGGCGCTGTATGCGCAAGCCGCACACACCTTGTTCCACAAGCGCATCCAGCCTCTGTAAAGAGTCGAAACCGGCCGGATCAACCAGAGCAGCAACAGCCAGCCACGACTTGTTATCGACCTGTTGATCAAGTACGTAACTATTATCCCAGCCGTAGAAACCCGTTGAAATAGCGAGTGCTTTCGAGACTCCAGATAACTGCATTTGCTCGTGCAGAGCGTTAGCAGAACCCTCGAAAGCAGGTTGATAGCCTGATGAAGGATCCGCGAGCGGATAGCGCTCTGTGTCAAGCGTCATCAGATGCGTATGGCTATCGATGATGAGCATATACTTTGGGAATTGAGCCCGAGAACGAAACTTGGAATTGATTAACTATCCAACGCAGCTTTTTAAAACATTTACGCTAAGCCTAGTCGCGCGAGGAACCAAGGTGAGTGCAGGCCACGCCAACTTTTTTGAGCGCAATGAAACCCGATATCTCATCTCCGTAAAGACCGACATCTCGCAACGCATCATGAATGTTTTCTACAGCACCTTGACCGACAATCAACTCAGTCGTTTCACGCGCTGGAGAAATAGCCCCAACCTGTCCATCAAAGGACACATAGCTCTTTTTGGATATGGTCGCACCACCAGCCCCAGCAGCCATAGCCGCAATCACTAAATCGCTGGCGTGTCCCTCATTGCAAACCAGTATCATGCACACCAAGTCATTCAAGTAACGGTAGCCCTGTGTTTCTTCGCTCAGGACGCGGCGACGCCAATCCGCAGAACCCTTCATCTCATCTACGGCTGCAATAAGCTGTTCCATACTAGCCGAATGCTGCTGACCGTGCACGACCATGTTGTTGATAATGCCGCGTGTTCCAGGGGAATCATATATGAAGCCAGCGCCAATTTCGTTGATGCCTCCAGCCGTTACGAGCGCAGCGAATATTTCTTCTGATTCCTGATCAGAAACCGTAACATGCACTATTTCTTTGGCCGCCGGTACTGTGACACGAATTAAACCTAGTTTGTCTCTCAGGCCCGTTCCTTCACCCGTTGTAACCTGCGGCATCGGCACACCCAAATCTAGAGACGAACGCGCTATATGGTTGCCATGGTCCTGCTGAACGGTGCACACAATACTCGACAAATCGTCGCGTAGTGGAATTTTATTCGCACCACTAAAAGGAGCAATCTGTGGGGCTTCCCAACCAGACTCAACGGCGATTTCAACTTCGTCGTATACAGCGCTACCACGGCCAGGAACTTGCAGACCGCAGACTGAAATAAGCGCCTGGAGCGCATCTTCGGCAGATTCAACTGATACGTGAAAAGTCAAGCGAGTAGCGGGCTCTTCCTCGATAACTAGACCGGCACCGATACCCCAAAGGCCTTCACGTCGACGTAGAACAGTAGCTCGACTAGGCTGCGTGTGATACGCCTTTAAACCAATCTCTTCGAGCACGGCCAACGCACGATCAACTACCGAGTTATAAATTGTGCATGTTATCTGTGCGGCTCGTATCTTTTCCATGACCAATCTCCTAAACCGCGGTTTTTTCTATTTTATCTTTACGCCGCGCTGTTACGAACATCCCCACTATTAGTACGGATAGTATGGGGCAGACCGAAGCCAAAGACAGGATACCGAATCCCTCTATACTACCGACCTGTGCACTAATACCTAATCCCATCGCCAAGACTAGCGGAACAGTCACAGGACCCGTAGTCACTCCCGCGCTGTCCCATCCTATATTGACAAATTCTTCGTTGGATAAAACCGTCAGTACCATAAGTAAAGCATAGGGCGGCACCAACATCCATATTAAAGGCCAATTATAAATAATCTTGGCTACTCCCAACGAGATTCCAACGCCCACCCCAATTGCGACAGCTTGCATCAACAACTGTTTCTTGAATGTGCCCACCGTGAGCTGTTCCACAGTCGTGCCCAAAGCGTTAAGCGCCGGCTCGGCGAGCGTTGCACTGTACCCCATCATGAACGCGAACAGAATCACTACGATTACACCGAGAAAACCTTTAAAAAGAGGTCCACTGATCGGCGTGTAAGAGTATTGCTTCGTACGCATATCAAAGTTTTCTTCGTGATAGGGCAACAGTTCATAGCCCTCTTCTGTCTTGCGCGAAAAAACTTCCTGAACTGTACCCTCACTCGTAATCGCCTTGGTAACAATGGAAGGATCAAAGTTGCGAATAACTTCGTTTTGCTGCTTCATCTCGACAGCTTTGAACGAAGTCGGCAAATTGGTGCCTATTTCGCTTCCCAACCGCGACAAGCCTAGTTCAATCCCTATGCTAAATAGACTCATGCCAATGACAGCGAAAAAGAGACCCAACACAAGTTCATCGGCACGCCGAATACGCTCGCGCAGCACTAACAATAGTGTGGCTAACAAGAAAAGGCTCAAAGGAACAATAGCCTGTACCGCACCCAAACCGTTGCGCTCTAAGAGGTCCGCAAAATCGAGTGCACTCCCACCCTTTCTGGAGTATAGTGTTTCCGCCTCAGCGCGTACTGCTTCTTCAGAACCGTATATGGCCAAACGCTGCGCGTTCGAACCACTGTTAAATAGCCAGTTTACGAAAGCGTCAGCACTGCCAAAGATGGCCTCTTGCTTTGTCACGTTTTTCGATAGCGATACTACATAGGCATCCAATGCTTCCGTATCACCCTTAAAGAAGGCTTCACGTGCCATAGGACTGCCATTACGCATGACATATCCTTTGAACGCGTCTTCACTATCGAAAAGCGAGACCGCTTGGGCACGTTGCGAAGGGCTGCAGAATTCTACATCGGAAGAAGGATTCGGTACGGAAGGCAAAAAATACAAGCCCAGACCTAAAACGGCCAAAATCGGAAAGGCTGATGCCAACGTTACTACACCAAAACCACCAGCAGCACCGCCACCGCTAGAAGCAACACGTGAAATACCTATGCCCAAGGCCAAAACTAGCGGAACAGTAACGGGACCGGTTGTAACAGCACCGCAATCCCAAGCTAATCCGGTTAAATGCACGAGATTAGGGTCGAAGTAAGCCCAAACCGATAAAGAACCACCAATGGCGTACAGCACATAAACAAATGGCTTCAGCGACCAGCCGTAGAGAAAACGTAGCATGCCAAAAAGTACGGCAATTCCAACGCCTACGCCCACCGACCACACTAGCGCATCTGAATGTTTATTGAGTATGAGAAAAAGCAGCGGCGCATCCCATGCCTGCACGGAAGATCCAGCCGACTTCAAGACGCCAATAGCCGGTTCAGCAAATGTCGCTCCTAAACCCAAAATGAAAGCGAATATTAAAATCACAGGGAGCACAGTTTTTTGCGGCAAGCGGATACCACATATTTCACCCAGCGGCATCAAACCAAAGAAAAGGCCTTCCATAAAGAAGGCCAGACCCAGCACGACCACGCCGATGCCCAAAGCCACTACCAAGGCATTGGAAATTGGAATATTAAGGACTACGAGCTGAAACAAGACAAGATAGGCTACGATTAGAAAAACCGTCTTGATCTGCTCTACTATTTTTGATTGGGCATAAGGCACAAGCATCTTTAGAGCTTGTCCAAAAGAAACGTTCACATGCCCAGAGGTTTGCTGTGAAGACATAACTACATCCCGCGTTTGGCGAGCGCCTAAAAGGCGCACGCATTGTATGAAACAGTTCGCAAATCTTAAGTTAATGGATATTTAAGCAGATGCATAGTAGAAAATCGGCCGGTAGAACTGAATTCGGTCTCCTCAATAGAATCCGTCCCGTGCTCAACTTCGCTACAAATGCGACTATTTACATACCGGTCATGTGAATACAACCGGCACTTCGTCCCAGCGCGTCGTATAACGCGGTGACCGGCATCCCTGCCGCATCCGCCACCCACGATCAACACCCTCGCGTGCAAAATGAAGCGCATGGTCTCCCCATTGGTGCGTCACTGCATCAAGCATCTCCATAAGGGCTCTTTTCTTTTTATCGTAATATTCTTGGGTCAACAAGCTCGTCTGAAGCATATTGGCGGGCGTCAACGCTGTCAGCATTACGCCACAGCGCCGGTAAGCAAAGTTTGGGCGATATATTTTCCGCATGCACTGACAGGCCCAATCTATGAGCTCGCCTGTATGCGCCGTCGGCCAAGGCAGGGTGCGGAACGTCGAGTTGGCGTAGGCATACTTGTCAAAACGACTCGTGGCTATAGATACGCGTATAGCTCCAGCGACGCTTCCCTGCATACGCAACACCCGCGCAGCTGCTGACACATAAGACGCAAGCGGCTCGAGTATTTCTTCTAGGTCGACTACATCGCGCCCAAACTGCCGCGAACGGACGATGGCGTTTTTTGGCTGTGGCGTTTGATCCAGCCCAAAGCAGGATATTCCGCGCAGCTCGAGTACGGTGCGCAACCCCAAAACCGTCATCTGCCGCCGCACCCACTTATCATCAGCCTGACTCAGCTGCAGCGCGTTAGCAATTCCATAAGAGGCGAGCATTCGACCGTATCGAGGCCCGATTCCCCATACGTCCTCGACCGCGACCTCACTCAGCGCACATCGTATATCTCCGTGTTCAATGAGATTGCACATGCCAGACCCTTTTTTGGCAAGGCGATTGGCTACTTTAGCCAGCGTTTTAGTCGCCCCCAGTCCCACCGATACGGTCAGCCCCGTCCACCGCCTTACGGTATCGCGCAAGGTCAGAGCGTGCGACGATAGATCGGGCAGGGAGTCGCGGAGAACGAGAAAGGCCTCGTCGATAGAGTACTCTTCAACCTCGTCGGTAAACGTGCGCAGCGTATCCATTACGCGCCGCGACATATCACCATAGAGCATGTAGTTAGAAGAAAACGCAACGCCCTCAGAACGCTCAAACGCATAGCGAATTTTGAAGTACGGATCGCCCAATCCGATCCCGAGTGCTTTAGCCTCTGGCGAGCGCGCGACCACGCAGCCGTCATTGTTGCTCAGGACCACCACGGGTCTGTCACGCAAATCGGGACGAAACACCTGCTCGCAGGAAGCGTAGAAGTTATTGCAATCGACTAGAGCAAAGCGCACCCCACTCATCGAACCTGATGAATGACATAGGTTACTACGCCCCACACCTCAAAATCCATTTCTTCACTCAGCCGAATGGGAGGCATTCGCTCATTTTCTGACACAAGTGAGAGGGTGCCGTCTTTCTGATAAATGCGCTTAACCGTAAAATCGCCGTTGAGCACAGCCACAACCACCGATTGATCCGCAGGTACCTCAGCGCGATCAACAACCAGCATATCGCCAGGATGTATTCCAGCGCCCAGCATCGATTCTCCCTCTACGCGCACAAAAAACGTTGCTGCGGGGTGACGGACAACCAAATCGTTCAGATCGAGTCCGTCATCGAAGTAGTCGGCTGCCGGTGAGGGGAAACCAGCGGGAACCCTCGATATGAAAAAGGGAACAGTGGGATGCTCTTGCGCAACGTATGGAGCAATGTGCACACCTTTTCCACCGCGCACATCTATATGGGAGTGGCCAAGTGCCATGTCGGAAAACCTTTGTTGTAAATACAACAGATTAAAATAGTGAACAAATGTACACTTAAGGTTCTGCAGCTGTCAATAGCACATAAATTAAACAGTATACCTTTTACATCTCCATTGCGCTTAGGTTATCTGCGCTTTTTCTTGGTATGTCGCAAACGAAAGGCCGTCCGTGCTACAACACACATTCTGTCACGCGCCCGGCTTGGGGCCGCAAAACGAGCGCTTGCTCTGGGACAAGGGTCTTCATACTTGGCGCGATTTGCTCTGGTCCGAACAGATGCCCCTCACACCACATAAAGCAGATGCCCTCATTGACACAGCACGTCGCTCTACCCGTCACCTGAGTGAGCGCGATCCGAATTTCTTTTATGAAAATCTCCCTGCGCGGGAGCACTGGCGGCTGTTTGCAGAGTTCCGCGACGATACGGCCTACTTCGATATAGAGACCACGGGATTAGGCGGTCCAGAGGACCATATCACAACGATTGTGCTCTATGACGGCCAGCATCTGCGCCACTACGTGCACGGCACCAATATGGACCAATTTGCCGACGACGTGGCGCGGTACAAGGTACTCGTCAGCTACAACGGCAAAAGCTTTGATGCACCGTTTGTACGACGCTGCCTGCGGGCTCCCTTAAATCACCCCCATATCGATCTGCGCTACGTTTTGAACAGCTTGGGTCTCAAAGGTGGGTTAAAAGGATGTGAACGGCAGCTCGGCATAGATCGTCGAGGCCTAGAAGACATCGACGGTTTTTTCGCCGTACTTCTGTGGAATGAATATTGGCAACGAGGCGATGAGAAAGCCCTCCATACACTGCTGGCCTACAATGCTCTAGACGTTATCAATCTGGAGGCCCTGATGGTTATAGCCTACAATCAGAAGCTAGCCGGGACGCCCTTTGCCGAAGGCACGCTACCCGCACCACAGACTCATCCATTGCCCTTCAAAGCCGATTACCCGACGATACGCCGCCTCAGGTCGCAGTACAGCTTGTACTAGACAACGGCACCAAACGCGATTGCTCGGAGCCGTTTTCCATAAGGCGCATAGTTGATGTACTGGGGCTCTCGCCTATCTAGGTGCACGGCGCGGCACACGATGATAAAACGCTCTACTTACGCTATTGATTTTCGGGCGGCAAACGATCCCTCTTGCGCCCGTCTCGCAGACTGTCTAGCGACCGGCCCTCGTTGCGAAGATCGCGCATGTCACGCGGTGGCCGCCGAGGACCCCAGCGCCTCATCATCTCGCGAAAGCGGCGATCTCGATCTTCAATGCGCGCCCATTGTTCGGCATCTACGTGCGGCTTGAGCTCTTCATATACCGAATCAATTAGGGATCCCATTGCAGCGCGATGATTAGCATCCAACGCCTTAAAGCGAGGCATTGCACCTTCTAATATGGACCGCAAGCGCGCGCGCTGATCTTCATCGTTGGGCTGGATAAGGCGCACCGTATTGCGCGCAAATAAATGTGGGTTGGGTATGTTCCGCAAACGTTGACGCATAAACGTCCCCATGCCTAGGCTGCCCAAAGCGATTCCCACTATCAGAGTGCATATGAGTATGATGGCACCCTTACTTTTTGATCCGAGTGGCATCTCACTCCTCCATTGCGTAGGCCACGTTCAGAGAAATTGGCTCAATGGCAAAGATCGCTTCCATTAAAGACGTATTTCCATCGATGTCACTGTAGTCGCTCCAGTTGTTAAATGCGATAATCAATGCAACCAGCGTTGCAGTTGGAGCAAGCGAACGAAACATCCACATCAAACCATCGACCATGCTCTCACCCTGCTGCGCGCGAGCTGTTACGCGTGCGGCAAAAAACGGCCCAAACGAATCGGCGCGCTCAGAGCGCAAATCCGTCTGTAGGCTTTCGAGTCGCTGCCACCTAGCGCGCATCACGCCGTCAGCTTCCAGCGCACGTGCCAATCTGCTAGCCTCATCGGAATTCAATTCGCCGGCCAGCGCCTTCATCATCACGGTATCCATATCATCTTTCATACGACAGATCTCCCTCTTTTTTGAAAACCTCCTCCAACTTTTTAATGGCGCGAGAAAGGCGCGACAGCACCGTTCCTTCTGCAACATCTAGTAAATCAGCCGTTTCCTTGGTCGAATAACCCTCCAACATGCGCAATACTACGACCGCACGAAATGCGGGATCGAGCTGCTGCAGTGCAGCGTGTACAGATTCGCTCTGCTCCTGCCGCGAACGCTCTTCACGCCCGTCTACGCCGACATACTCAGGTGGATCTTCTGCTTCGTCGCGACTCCAGAAACGCCAGCGCATGCGCTTTCGTCGCTCGACGGCATTGAGCGAAAGGTTGATCGCTATGCGCGTTAGATATGTCCCAACAGCCGAATCACCGCGAAATTTATCCAACGACTCGTAAAAGCGGATAAATACCTCTTGTCCCACGTCTTCAGCCTCAGCACCAGACCCGAGCATACCTACTACAGTAGCCGCAACCTGTCCCTCATAGCGTTCCACGAGTTGGCGAAAGGCCTGACCATCGCCCGTCTTGGTACGTGCAATGCACTCTACGTCAGTGGACAACGAATCACCCATACGCATTAGACAACCCATCGTCCATTTTTATTCCTTCGCTTCACCGCTTCACTGAGCAGACCAACGCATGTAGAGATAATATACCGACCGGCGTTGTAATTAGCCGGGTTTTACGTACTTTATATGTATAATCTCAACTCGTGAAGACACCGCGTCGATGCAAATTCTCACACTTGGTTTAAACCATCACACAGCTCCGGTCGAAGTGCGTGAACGGCTCGCATTTCCTGAGAACGACCAGCCGCAAGCATTAACGCGCTTGCTCGAAGAATACGGTCTCAGCGAAGCGGCTATCCTGTCTACGTGTAATCGCTCTGAGCTGTACGTCGCGGTCGATAGCAAACACGGTTTAGACGGCGCACAGCGCTTCTTAGCGGACACTCGAGCCGTCGATGTGCAGCAGCTGCAGTCGCATTTTTACACGCTCAGCGGTGAAGATGCCGCCACGCACCTATTCCGCGTGGCCTGCGGTGTCGACTCGCTCGTCCTAGGCGAATCACAGATTCTCAAGCAGGTTCGTACGGCGCTCGATACTGCGCAACAACACGGTTCGGCGCGCCTCTTACTCAACGAATTATTTCAACGTTCCTTGCACACCGGTAAGCGAGCGCGCAGCGAAACTGATATCGGCCGAGGCCATCTCTCTATCAGCACGGCAGCCGTAGAGCTAGCAGGCCAGGTATTTGACGATTTGGAGGCCTGCCACGCCATGTTGCTAGGCGCTGGAGAGATGGGAGAGTTAACCGCACAGTATTTGGTCGACGCCGATGTGGCATCTTTGCGCGTAGCCAACCGAACGCTTGCCCGTGCCCAAGAACTTGCAGCACGCTTTTCAGGCCAAGCAGTTGACTTTAACGACCTGACCAACCAACTGGCGGAAACTGACATCGTCATCTCTTCGACATCGGCTCCTGATTTTGTCTTAACGCCTCACATGCTGAGTCAAGCTATGCTGCAGCGACGCGGACGACCTATTTTCCTCATAGACATCGCCGTCCCGCGCGACATTGATCCTGCGGTGCGTGAGATTGACAATGTTTTTCTCTTCGATATTGATGACCTGCAGCAAGTCGTGGCCAGCAATCGGCAAGAGCGCGAGCGCGAAATCGCCAAGGTTCAACTTATTATCGAAGACGAATTGCGCGGTTTTCTTCACTGGCTTAATGCGCTGGGAGCAGGACCACTCATCCGGGATTTGCGTCAGCGAGCAGCAAACTTACAAAACGTCGAGTTGCAGCGATGGAACGCCAAGCTGGAGCACTTATCTGAAAAGGACCGAAAGATAGTCGAAGGTATCTTGCGCGGCTACGCTAACAAATTGCTGCACGATCCCCTAGTCCAAGTGCGTCAATTTGCCAACGATGATGACAGCTACATTCGTCTCGACACCGTACGACGGCTCTTCGACCTGAGCAACGGAGCGAACGGCTCAACCGAGGGAGACTCAACATCGTGACTACAGCATGTGCCTTGACTCTTGGCTTCTCACTCGTCCTTTACTTGACAGCTACGCTCTTGTTTCAGGGTTCCTTCCTGATGCGTAAAACGGGATGGGACTCGCTGGGACGACGCGCACTTGTGATCGGCGTCTCCGTGCACGTATTCGGTATGATACTACACGCAACACTCTCCGGGCAGTCACCCTTTTCCAGCCTCCTAGTCATTATTTCTTGGCTTATCATAGCGCTGCTCGGCGGAGCGCTGGTAGCAGAGCATTACACCCGCTTGCGCTACCTAAGCCTCCTGGCTGCCCCACTGGCCTTTTTAGCACTTCTCTACCCAATGCTCATGCCGGTAGAACTGGCCAGCAGCGAACACGTGCTGGTCCAGTATCCCTGGCTTGGCGTGCACGTCGTGCTTTCCTTGCTCGGCTATGTCGGCTTCGCGCTGGCGTTCTGCACGGCCGCAGCCTACCTACTGCAACAGAGCGCGCTTAAACGTGGCCGGCTTAACCACTATCTGCCTGCACTAGACACCTCGGCTACCGCAACCTTTCGCTTTGCTGCAATCGGATTCTCTATCTTTACGTTAGGTTTGGGGATGGGTGTTATCTGGCTGTTTGGCGCACCCGGAGCGCACTTAGAAGGACCAGACACCAAAGTCTGGATGGCGATACCACCGTGGGCGATTTTCGGCTACTATCTTTACGCGCGGGGTATTCACCGACAGCAAAGTAGTCGCCTCAAATGGGTCGTAATCGTCGGCTTTATCCTCGTCCTGGCCAACCTCTTTGGCATACGCCACAACTTTGGCGAGCAAGTTCCAGAGACGCACACCCATGCGGCCCGGCACACGTTCGACCTCATATAAGACCCAAGCGCCTGTGCGCAAGACTCAGTAAGGCCGAGCCAGAAAGGGAATCTCCATTTCTGCCGCTGTCAGGCCGCCATGCGAACCGTAGTGTCGCTGTTCGAACTTACCCCGCTCATACCACCACACAGACTGGCCAGCATGCGGCAAAATGACTAGATCGCCGATGTGCGCATCAAACGCCTCGCTGGGTGGCCCCAGTCCAAAAAGTCCGCGTTCCACTAGGTCTGCACAGCGCAGCACAGAAGCCCGGCCGCGCAGGCGCATTTCGAGAAAGACCTGCGCCTCTTCAATTAACCCGTCATTTATATAAAGAAACAAGTCACGGCACGAACCGGCCGGCACTATGAGATCTCCCTGTTCGCTACGTCGCAGAAAGCGCTCTATCCCGTCAAATTCAGGCTCTATATTGAGATAAATTGTCGTTTTGGGATCAATCTCGCCCATGCCGTGATCGGCCACCATCAGCAAGAGCGTATCCCCGTCCAATCCCTCGCCAATAACCTGTTCCGCCGTAGCTAAAAAGGCATCTACCTCAGCATTGATATGAGCTGAGTCAGGGCCATGCACGTGCCCGACCTGATCAATACCATCAAAATAGAAGAAAAAGTACGATGGATCCGTCTCTTCGCTCAAACGCCTCTTCAAAGAAGTCAGTCCCTCGGCTAACGTGCGGTAGGGAACGACCTCTGCCCCATCATAGGTCAGACGCGCGTAGGGCGACACCAAATGCAGCGCAGGTTGAAACGCACACGAGCGAATGCCCATGTCCTCTAGATCGCGATAGACCGTTTGCGTTGGTAGAATTTCTTCTGGTTCCACGTCTTCCAATGCGTTGCGCATCTTGCTGCCCGCCGGAGAAAACAGCAGCGGCACAACGATCTGATCTATCAGCGGTTCGTAGTATTGCCATTCGTATATCCCACTCTCTATGGGCGGCATACCAGTGTGAATGCAGGTTACGTGTGCAGCCGTTGTGGAGGGGAACTGCGCGGTCATCTTCTCTGCAACGCCTCCTTCGACAAAGCGACGCAAAAAGGGATCTGACCGTAGACGGGGCTGACAAAAACGCCAGCCAAACGCGTCGATAAAAAAAACGGCTACTTTTTTCCAACGGCGATCCACGGGGCTGATCAGTTCAGATGAAAGCCCCGAATCTCCTTGGCCCGTCAGGGCATAGCGCACCATCTGCGGCAGATCGGCAAACGAACGTCCACCGTACTCCGGCAGCACTACCTCTGTGTCAAACACATTGATTCTCCGATAAAACAGCGCCGATTCGATGCGCGATACATCGACCTCGTCAGCTCTAACTCTTGCTAATAAACGATGGAAACTATCCCGGCGCGAGCCCGCCTTCCCACGCCCGCTTCAACTTTAACACGATACAAATACGTGCCGGGCGGCACGCGTCTTCCCCATGCATCTCGCCCATCCCAAACCCGGACGTGGCGACCGCTCAATTCCTGTGCGGTCTGCCCAGAACGAACGCGTCGACCACCTAAGCTGAATATCTCAAACGCCACGGGCACTGGACGCGTCAGTTTTAAAACATCGTATGAAACGAGCAGATAGTCGTTAAAGCCGTCTCCGTTGGGCGTTAACAGGGATGTCGTGCCGGCGAGCGGACCGACGAGGAAGGGATCCGCTTCGCGCAGACGCACGGCCAAACTCCCGCCTAGACTAAGTGGATCAACGTCGCCCTCACGGGCAAACTGGTACACCGTATCGACCTGCGCGCTTTCCACGTCTCTGCGCCGATCGAGCACTCGCACTTGAAACGGCGTGCCGTCAATAAAAACAGCCGCTCGAAAAAAAAGCTGCACAAAGCTACCATCCTGCACTACACGCTCCCACAAGTTTACATCAAAGCCGCTCTCGCGCTTTAAGTCTGCGGTAAAAACGACTGCTTGATCGTCGACGCGCACGCTGTCGACGGCAAAGAGCTGAGCCGGTGTCTGAACGCTGAGAAATCGAAAACCCGTCGAAGCGACGTCTTCCCGCCGCATTTGCAGCGAGAGCACAAACGACGTCTCGACGCCAGCGTCTACCTGTAGAGGACTAATCTCGGCCCGCAGTTCGTCGGCCAGAGGACGCGTTGAGTATTCAAAGACGAGTCGCTCCAATTTTGCACCGGATTCTAGTAGACGCACGCGAAACTGTATGTAGCGATTGGGACTGGGCGAACGGATAAGATCGCCGTCCACCGTCTCCCACGCGCTCCAATCGGGATTTGGTAAAACGGGTCCCTGTTCGAGTGCCCCGATAATGCCGTCCACGCCGTCTATGCCCTCCCATACATCGCGAGACTCACGCCGCAGACGCTCGCCCGACTGCACGTAATAGTGCAGCGGCTCTTCGTCCGGCCCCGTGCGCGTTTGCAGTACGACGGGGAGCTCCTGTAAGCCCACTGCGCCTTCGTGGCGGACCACGCCCCATACCGGCGTACCGCTGCTGGCCAGCAGCGGCTGAGATACAAACTCACCCGTGGGCACCGTGCCGTCGGCGTACACTTCGACCTCGGCAATTTCCCAGGGCAGCCCGTTCAGCGGTGCAAAGCGAAGATAGCGCGCCTGACGCGTGCCCGTTACCTGGCGCGTGCCGGGCCAGTCTATGACGGCCCTATTGTTGGGGCGCGTGCGCGAATAGCGAATCAGCTGTGAAAAGTCTTGGTCTATAATGACACGCAAAAAACCCAACGCCTGCTGTCGCCGGCCTAGACCAAGCTCAAAGGACTGGGGAAACGAACCGACGTTATCGCTGTCCAAGCGCGGAAATATGCGCACGCGGTTGATGCCAAATACGCCCCCCAAGTCAATAAAGACTTCAACCTCGCGCTCCACGCCCGCTTCGTCCGGATTGAATGCCGTCGCCACGTCGCCATCAATCAGTGCCCGGGCCGCGTCCGAATTGAGGATGGTAAAAGTGTCCGTAAATTCGTCAGGAGCCGTCTGCAGTGGACGCATACCGCCCAGATATGCACCGCCACCGCGCGCCACGGCCCGATCGGCAATATTCTGATCCACCGGCGCCGACCACGTCCAGATTGAATCGGAATCCATCTGCACGAACGCACTGGAATCGACAACGGCATCCCACGGCATGCCGCCGCGCCCCACGATGAGGCGCAGCTGGGAATCCACGCGCGGAACCATGCAAAACAGCAGCAACCCCACCCACAGTGCAATTCGAACGCTCACAGAGCCACCCGCACTTTGGCCTCTTCCAGCGCCTGTAGCAGGGCTTCGAGACCATCCTCGTCAAGCGGGTTGTCGCGCAAGTCCACCGTGACGAGCGCCTGCAACTCGAGCAATACCTCAATCTGGCGCACCTGGTTTCCATTAGCGCGCAGACGAATAAGGCGATTCAAACCGCGCAACGGCGTCAAATCCTCAACCTCATTGAAATCTAAAAAGAGCCGTTGGAGCGAGCGCAGACTGGAAAAAGCCGAGATATCGCGGACGCTATTGTGCGACATCTCGAGGCCCGTCAAACTCCTCAAACCAGCAAGCGACGAGACGTCTACGATCTGATTGCGCGAAATATCCAACGTCTCTAAGCTCGTCAGGCGAGCCAGCGGCGAGACGTCTCCCACCAAGTTGGCGCCCATGTCTAATTGGCGCAGGCGGCGCATACCCGCCAGCGATGAGATGTCGATAATTTGGTTTTCGTTGAGCGTTAGTGTCGTCAAACGCGTCAGGCGACGTAGCGCAGAGATGTCGCTCACTTCGTTACTGAACAGACGCAGTGTCTCCAACAGCAATAAATTCTGCAGCGGCTCAACGTCAACGATGCGGTTGTTGATTAGCGCCAGGTTTCGCAGATTCGTCAAACCCGCCAGTGGGGAAATATCGCGTACGGAGGTATTATTGATCTCTAAGCTAGTCAGTTTCTTCAGTTCGGCCAGTGGCAAAATAGAAGTAATACCTGCGCCTGCCGAAGAAGTCGCCCTTATGCTGAGCCGCTCGAGGTTCTCCAACTGCTCCAACCCGGCAAGCGAAGCGGTGCGACCGGGCACTTTGAGCAAGGTGATAGAGCTCAGATCTCCGAGCGTCAGGTCGGCAGTCGGCTTGTCCACAGAGCGTCGCACGGCGTCTTCAAGTCGCGGATCCTCAAAGACAATCGCCGGCTCGTAAAAACTCACCTGCAGGTCGCGCTGGCGCAGGAACAGAACGTCTTCGCTGAGCAGTGGGTTGCCCGACAGCTCTACGCTGCGCAGCCGCCGCAGCAGTGCGAGAACGCCAATATCGCGAATGCGGTTATTATCTACCGCCAGCACCTCTAATCGCGTCAGCATGCGCAGCGGACCGATATCGATTAGCTCGTTATCGTCAAGGTTTAGATGCGTGAGCTGACGCAGGCGCGCGAGCGAGGAAATATCGCTAATGGCATTACCCGAAAGATCGAGCACCTGCAGGCGATCTAGCGCAGACAGCGGGCCGATATCACTCAGCGCGTTATCCGAAAGATAGAGTGAGACAAGTCCGCTCAGGGCCTCAATACCCTGCAGTGAAAACACGCCTTCCGACCCGGCCTGTAAGGCGCCCAGCGCTGCGAGCTCATCTATTCCCAGCGTCCCGGTCGGCTTCTCGAGCGCGCGTCGCACCGCCCGCTCTAACCCCTCGTCGACAAAGTGCGTATGCTCGTAAATCACGTCCTGAGTGATGGAATATTGGCCGACGGACACTTCGCGCTCCGAACAGGCAGCCAAAGCCGCACACGTTAGCACGATCCTCATCAACCACGGCCTTATCACTAGCGTTCGACTCCGGCGTAGACCGTGAGGAAACCGCGCGTCCGCGTCCGGGTTCCCTCCACTTCAAAGTATCGCCGCGTCATATCAAAGCCCAGCACGGTCGTAAGGCGATAGCCCTGATAGTCGGAGATATTAGTCAGCTGCCCAACGAGTGTCGTCTCATGAAAGGAGTCTTCATACCCCGGTGGCGTAGGATCGCGTAGTTGGCTAAACCTGTGGTGCTCAATACCGCCCTCTATATAGGAGCTCAGGAAAACCGGCAAGCGCGACATGAGGATAAAGATCTCGCTGAGCTCTAGGCGGCGCGGCGTGCGACGATCGATGGGCGACTCGCGGCGAAATTCACTCTTCCAGGCAGGAATAAGCGTCAGGCGTCCTAGCTGAACGCGGTACTCCGCCTTGTTGATAAGGCCGAAAAAGTATCCATCTCTACGCTGCCCGCGAAGACGTAATTGGACGGATTCATCGCGCTGATGATACCACTGCCACTTGGCTATATTTCTTAGCTTTAGCGCAGAAAACCTCGTTAGGTTAAAACCTAGCCACGTCGTGCTAACCACCGCGTTGCGCGCCGGCAACGGATCGCGCCGCGGCAGCAGTTCACCGCGCGAATTGGGCAGCTGCACCCACTGCAGTAAGTCGTCTTCAATATCGTCTTTAACCCGACGAACATCGCCAAAAAATCGCAGACGTGCCCAGCTAAACGCGTGATCGGCCGTCAGGATCGCGTAGTCAGCTTTGCTGCGTCCATCGTCGGCGATTTCACGCAGATGCTGGCGACCCACCGTCAAACGAACATCGGGCCATAAGAAAACGCCCCCGTACATGTTGTAGCCCCGGCGATCGCGGCGGTAGGGAAAATCGGCCTCCTCGTCGTTTTCAAAGCGATCTACCGTGCCGTTGTGATTCATATCGATGCCGTATAAATACTCCGGCCGATCAGTGTGAAAGCGCAGAAAGGGCTCCTCATAATCGGGAACGCGATTTGGACTGGCGGGACTGTCGTTTTGGTTAAAATCAGAGACGAAGTCGTTGTTCTCATCCCAGCCGGGAAATACGGATACGTCGCCCGAAGTGAAGCCGCTGCGCTCCCAGTCCGGAAAGCGATCCTGATCGTCGTTATCGTCGACAAACTCGAAGTAGCGGAAATCCGATCCATAGTCCACCACGCCGTTCTGGTCGACCACGTGCAGCCCGGTTCGATAGTTGGCACCCATGCGGAATGCCTCTAAGAAGCCAAAATAGGGGTAGCTCTGCTTGGAGACGTTGAGCATCCAAGCCAGTGCCTCATCGCCGCCGACGTGATGCTTCTGCAGAGCCGGATTGGGATATTGCCTGTACTGGTTATTAACGTTGATTTCCAAATACGCATCTAAACCTTCAAGGTCGGTCATTTCCACCGTAAAACCAGCCACTTGATTCGCCGTCGGCAGGCCGTAGTCTATAGAGAGCACGCGCTGGTTGGACGAATCCTTTACGTTGCCCGGCGCCCGCGCTGCGGTCAGGAAAACGACTTTACCCTGAAAGTTGTTTTGCCGATCAGAAGCCATTTCTACCAAGTAGTCGTTGGCCAAGACCAATTCAATTTGCACGCGCCGAATTTTGCCCGGATCGGGCCCCGTATAGGAGCGATCCTGCAAATCGTAGCGCAGCGAGATAGACTCGCTGCCGTCGGCCGACAGATAGCCACGTCGCTGGAAGCCGCCCTCTATTAGCGGGCGAAAGCCAATCTCGGAGCCGCGCGTCTGTTGGCCTTCCGTATCCCAAATAACGATGTCGTGCGCAAAGAGCGCTCCGCCGGCCTCGCCGTCTTCGGGCGAATCGTCGCGAATTACGACCTCTATCAGCGTCACCTGTCCTACGTTTTGCTCACCCGTCAGATTACCCTTCAGCACGTTACCATTAAACACTTCGGTCTGCGTCTGTGCGTGGTGTGCGTTGACAAACGTTCCACCCACTTTTACAAAGTCGCCCACCTGCATTTCTACGCGTCCGCCGAGCAGGCTGGTGTTGTTAGAGGTCTCCGACCCACCGGTATTGCTTATGCGCGACAGGAGCATCGTGGCCGCGTACTTATCCGATTGAAAGTCCCACTGAATGCCGTTAAAACGCGGCTTCGAAAAGGTCATCGGCGTCAGCGTAGTGCGCAGTTCATTGCCAATCGTGATCGCATAATGAAGCTGCCCCTTGTGATCAGAGGCAATGAGCAGATTGGAAAACCAACCACCAAACCGGCCATCTTTTCTCAGCAGCGAACCAAAGGGCTGTGGGTTTTGCTGCCGCCAGTCAAATACCAGCCAACCGCGCGTTAGCAAGTTTCCATATACGTCGTATATGTAATTTCCCTCTAGCGTCGTAGAGACGTAGCGCTGGTAGTTTTCACGCGCGTAGTTGGAATATTCCCACTGGCGCCAGTTAAACTCGTTATACAGCTCCTGCGGCACGTACCACTTGCGCACGCTCGGATCCAACGCATCAAAGAGCACGCCGGGGCCCGTGGGCTCCCACGACACTTTACCGCCGCGCTTTACGTTACCCAGACGCGCCCCGTAGTCCTGAGCACCGAGGGCAGAAGCCGCCAGAAGAAGCGCCAATGAAAGGCAGCGTACCATTATTTTATATCGTTGCAAAGTCGATCCCCATAGCACCCTTCGACGGCTCATCTTTTGACGCGCTTTTATCCGAACGCGCAATCGCAGGTATGGTTCTACCGTTAGAAGTATAGGCCGTGCCAGTACCATCTCGTCGCAGCTTCCTTTCGCGCATAGTACCTCCTCGCCCCGTGCGCTCTCTAATAGGCACACAAGCCGCTCCAGTGGCTCAGTAGACAATACCCAACGTGCCCATGTGTTTTTCCTCAAATGCATTGGCGCGCACGCGCAGCACCCAGACGTAGGTGCCCGGCAGCAGCGGCACCCCCTCAAACGATCCGTCCCATGCCAGTTGGACGGGACCGATACCGCGCTCTTCGTCTATTAGCGCACCCAGTCGACGTCCGGCCAGATCGTAGATCTCTAACTGAACAGGAGCTGGACGCGTGAGCTGTAGTATGTTGAAGAAAACATCCCAAACGTCGTTGACGCCGTCGCCGTTGGGCGTAAAGAGACGCAAGGGCATGGCGATCTCACCGACGAGCTTGCCAATCTGCGGCTTTGGTATGGCCACGGAAAGATCGGATAACTCGGCAATATCGGCCGGTTCAAACTGCACGGCGTCGCCCGGCGTAAAGGCCTGCGGCACCGCCGGAGCACGACTGTTATACGCACGGCCAGAAAACGTAGTGCCAAACCGAAAGATCGGTAGGTCAAACGTCAGTTCGAGCAACGCTCCTTCCTCGCGCACCTGTGCAAAGCTGATGCCGAAGCCGTCGTCTCTGATGAAATCGACGTTGAAATCAAACGGTTCGCCGTTGAGTTTAACTTCGCGCACAGCCGATATGGCAACGCCCGTGTCTACCGCAATACGATCAAATCCGCGCACGGCTCCACCCTCTTCAAAAAGGCGCACCGCATAGCGGAAAGACGCCGCCTCTTCCGCCTCGGCTAGACGCGGAAAGACCTCGGCGACGAGGCGACCGGCAATGGGCGGCTGTATGTAGGAAAAACTCATTTCGTCGACCCGCCGTGCCGCGTATAAATCGCCGCGAAACTGGAGCTGAAACTGCACGTAGCGCCGCGGGTTGGGCGCGGCAATCAGTTCTCCGTTGATGGCCGCAAACCACGGACTCCAATGCTGGACATCCTCAACAATGCCACCGCGCGACGTCGGCAGCAGTTCGACGTATTCCTCCCGCGTCACCTCTACATACGTATTATCAGCCGGCGTATCCCCCGGTATAAACTCGCGAAACACCAGAGGCGTATCGTCCAATCCCGTTCGCACGCGCACCGAGAGCGCGGAAAATTCGGGCGTCCCTATAGCTTCTTCTATCCAATCGACTACGCCGATGGCCGCGCGGTTTCCCATATCGATGATATCCGTATAATAGATTCCCTCGCGCAGGAAGCCCGTGCCGTATACCTCAACTTCGTCAATCTCAAAAGGCTGGTCGGCAAGTGACTTGATCTTTACATACCGCGCATACTGGGGAGGCACTTCGACATCGACGATAGGCTCTTCGTTTTCGGTGTCGCGCGCCACCAGCACATCCGGCGTGGTAAAGCTGTCGGGATTCTCATTGATCCACACCTCGAAGCCGCGCAGAAAGTCGTTGTGAAAAGGAGCAAAAGGAGTCTCTACTACCGTATTACGCGGATAAAAACGCACCCTAGATACACCGACGGGGGAACCAAAATCGAGAATCAACCAAATGCCTCGCGTTGTAACGCGGGGTTCAAAAAGAGTTGGCTTGCGTTCAAAGGCGAGCTCGTGATCACCGTTTACTACCCCCTCGAGCTGCGACGAGGGAATCCGTCCAGACGTCGGAGCCATTACCTTACCGCTGACAAGAACGCGCGAAGCAATATTATCACGCTCATCAAATCGCAGAGGAACGATCCAACCAGGACTGTAGGCGTAGTCAATACTGCCATCGGGCGAATTATTCCGCTGCACCTCACCGCTAAAGACATTCAGCACAAAAGTGGGGTCCGTGCCCACTCCACCGCTGCGCCAAGAACGCGTCGGACCACCGAGCACAAACGTCTGAGCAGGCTGTGCCCATGCACTCAACAAGCCCTCCAAGAGCAATATCCAAGCTACGAAAAGCAGAGCGTTCATCGATTCAACCCCGCTGTCACCGTCATAAAAACCGTGCTCGCATCTTGACTACCGGCACCCTTGATATTGCGCCGCTGCAGCTGACCACCCGTGCGCGTAACGATTTGATACCCCTGATAAGCGGTTTGGTTGCGCAGCTGCACCACGCCCGTCCACGACGTTGCGTCCCGCTCTGCCCCCGCGCGCATTCCCTGCAACAGCCACAGCCGCCCGGTCTCTATACCCACCTGCAGTTCGGTACTAAAGAGCTGACGTCCATATTTGGGGAAGTAGCTCACACCTACGCTTTCGGCCATCAGCGGCTGCGTCCACATCAGTATCGCCCATTGCTCAATGCTTTCCGAAAAAGACACGCGCGTGCTAAAAGGTCGTTCGCGCCGATATTCACTTTTCCACCTCGGCTCCAGCACGCCTAAACCGATGGGAATACTCCACTCTGCTTTGTTAATCACGCCGAGAAAGAAACTCGTTTTTCGCCCTTCGCGCTGGCGGGCCTCTTCAGCGGTTTCCAACTGCTGAGACCAGTGCCACTTCAGGCGGTGAAAGATGCGCACTCCCGGACCAATGCGCTGTTCGACGTCAGCGTATAAATCGTTTTTCCACGCATTTAAACCGGGCAGAACGTCTCGCACGTCGACCATGCGCCCCGGAGCGTATAGAGGCTGCACCCACTGACGCAGATCGTCCGGTATGTCGTCTTTGACGCGCGCACCGTGCGCGGCCAAGCGCAGGCGGCCTCCGCGCCCGAGCGAGCGCACCCACGTCACCAAGTAATAGTGGGAACGAGTGTACCCATCACCGGACAGCAGGCGCATATTCTGGCGTCCCCCAACGGCCTTCAGTCCCGGTATAACCTCGACCTGTACAAAGGCGTTGTACCCGCTGTGATCTTTCTTGTAGGGGTAGTCCGGCAGGATATCGTTTTCAAAGCGATCAATCGTGCCGTTGTGGTTCATATCTAAGCCAAAGAGAAACTCAGGGCGATCGGAGCGATAGCGCAGAAAAGGCTCCTCGTAATCAGGTAGCAGGTTGCCGTTTTCATTGTGATCGTTGAGAAAGTCCCCATTTTCATCTAAGCCAGGCCAGGCAATTTCGCGTCGATCCGATCGAATCGTACCCGCTCGCTGAGCCGCATCACTGCCCCAGTTGACAAAGAATGGGCGCTGCCATTCGGTCAACCCATTGAGATCGTCGTCATCATCGACAAACTCATACATTTGAGGAATTGGGTTTTTGTAGCTGATGCGTCCGCTCTGATTGCTGATCCAGTAGCTAGTACTATAGTCGTCTTCCATGGAGAACAGCTCGGCAAACAGGGTCCAAGGACCGCGCCGATACTGCGCATCTAAATATGATGCAACGGCCAAGTCTGCGCGTTCGTAGTGCTGGTTAATAGCGGGGTTAGGATAGCGAAAAAAGCGTCGATTCAGCACCCATTCGCCCTGTAGCGACAGCCCGCCCCAGTCTACCACGTTCCAGTCGACGCCGATCAATTCGCTGGCCGTAGGCAAACCGTAGTCGAGCCGTAAGACGCGCGTATTGCTGTTGTCCTGCACGTTGCCCGCCGAACGGGCAACGGGCAAAAAGACAATCTCGGCATTGCGCGTCTGTCCGTCGGTCTGTAAGTCAGAGGCCATGTCAATCCGATAGTCATTGGCCACCGATAGCTCGACGGCAACCCGGCGCAGGTCGTCCGATTGTATATCGTCTAAATCTAAACTCCCTAGGTCGTATTCGAGCAGAATACTTGACTCATCGCGCGCAAAAAGTCGCCCGCCCTGCACGACGCCTCCCTCAACCGTGGGCAGGAAACCGATATCGCGCCCGCGGAGTTCCCGACCGCTGGTATCGACAAGCACAATATCAAATCCCGCCAGTGCGGCACCGACCGTCCCGCGACCCGGCGAATCGTCGCGCACGCGCACCCACAGCTTGTCGAGCGGCTGATTCTGACGCACTGTGAGAATCCCGTGCAGCGGGTTTCCCTCGTCAAACTCGACCTGCGTCAATACGTTGTGGGCGTTGACATAGGTCACGCCGAGCGTCGACTGAACGCCCACCTGCATCTGCGCGTGCCCCGCCATAAGCGTGGTCGAGTTGGTCTGAGCCTCTTCGTCTGGATTGCTCGGGCGCGAAAGCAGAAGCGTGCTGCTGTAGCGCTCGGCCGCATAGTCTAAGCGCACGCCGTTAAAACGAGGCTTGTAAAACGTCAGCGGCGTAAAGCGCGTGAAAATTTCATCGCCGATCATCAGGCGGTAGGCTCCAGTGCCGCGCTCATCCGACGCGATGACGAGCCGACTAAAAAAATCGCGATAGGCCGGACGCTGGTCACCCTGTAGACGCAGACTCGACAGACCGCCTAGGTTTTTGTCGACGACGCTGCCGCGCGGGCCGGGCTGCTCCTGCATCCAGCTGTAGACCAACCAGCCGCGCCCCAGCGGATTGCCGAAGGTATCGTACGCCTCTTCTCCCTCGAGCAAGCGGCTCAAATACCTGGCATAGTCATCGCGCGCGTAGTTCGTCGACTCGGCGTACCAGGGCCCCATATACGTCTCCGGCAGATGGCGCGGTGCATACCACTTGTGCAGCGAGGGCGAAACGTACTCCATTTCGAACGTCTCACCGTATGGGTTAATTGTCGCAGTGCCCCAGCGCTGTGGGTCGACCTCCCGACCCTGTCCCCAAGCTAAGCCGAAGCTCGTCAATACTAGCGCAACCAGCGCACTCAGACGCATCAATAGACTACGTGTACGAGGCGCATAACCTGCGTACCGTCCGCTGCACTATCTGTGCTAAATCGCACCCGCACCGCATATATACCCGGAGGAACAAGGATCCCATCCTCGTTCCTACCGTCCCATAGGAAAGCGTGTTCACCGCTGGGACGAAGGCGCCGAGCCGACAGATCGCGCACTCTACGCCCCGACAGATCAAAAAGGCTTACGTCTACGAGCTTTTCTCCTTCGACGTGGTAGATGGACAGCTCAATGCGCGCGCGGTCGTTAATTCCGTCACCGTTGGGTGTGAACGCACGGGGCTCCACGCGCACGTCACGCAGCAGCTGAGTCTCTTCCAAGTCTGAGACAACGACGAGCGTTTGCGAGGAGACCAATGCGCTGGCATCTCCCCCGCTAACGCGCTGTATGCGACCGGGACGCGTCTGGCGCTCGAGCTCTGCGCTAAACACCGTGCTCTGCAAAAACACCTTGGTCTTAAATTTGAGCTCGTAGATCTGGTTGCCGCCCAGCACGGGGCGGGGAAAACTCAGCACTACCGAGCCGTCTTCCTCAAGCGCATCTTCTAGCACGCCGGGCCACAGGGTCTGTCCTCTCCCTAAGCGCAGCACAGCATCTGTTCCAGAACGCACGGAAATGAGCTCTATCGGCACGTCCGACGACGAGCGCAAACGCAGCAGATCAAAACCCGGATTGCCGAGCGCAAACTGCGGTCTCAAATACAGGGTAAACTCGCGCTCCACGCCGGGCTCTACTTCCCATATCGGCCAAATTTCACCCAGCACGTTGTCGACTAAAGGCGGCTCAAAGTTGAGCTGAAGCGAGCGAATACGCGCGGCGCGTAGGGGTTCGCGCGAGACGAGGCGCACCTCTATCTGCGCATAGCCACGCGGACTTGGCGACTTAAAATCAATACCAGAGCCCTCGTATATTTCGCTCCAATTGCTCCAATCGGTCCCAGCGCGCTCTTCGACCACTACGGGCGGGCGTCGGCTCTCGGGCAGCAACTCCCAAAGCTCCCTAGATATTTCACGACCGGTCGTAGCAAAGTAGTGGGGAATTTCCTCAATTTGTTCACCCGAACGCGTGCGCACTTCTATGCGCGTGCCGGGTGGTACGTCCGCATCCCATTCTACGGTGGTAAAAAGGCGGGGACGATTGAGGCGTATAAAGGGCGAGACCATCGAAACCTCAGAAACGTAACCCTCGCCAAAAGCCTGCACTTCACTCAGCTCACCCCCCTCTTCACTCGTATTGCTGAATTCGAGACGGCGCAGCTCAATATAGCGCACTTCACGCGTGCTGAACATCTCTTCTACATGCTGATAACCGCTCAGATTTTGGCGCTCGCCGAGCGAAGTCCAAACCTGTTCACCGTTGGCGCTAAATGCACCGTCAGAGATGCGAAGCTGATAAGCGGGCGGCGGCCCCTCTGGCATCAGTAACTTGATGCGATTGAGCCAGTATTTTGCACCCAGATCCAGCACGAGTTGATTCTCATCGGTGACCGGGTCGTACACGCGCATGGGAAAGGCAGAGCTGTAGAGTCCGTCGGTATAAATCCGAAAAAAGAGAAACTCGAAGCCGCTCTCACCGGCGCCTAGCTCGCGCTCGCTCTGCGTGAGCTGCACGATATTCTCTCCCAGTGAATAGACTTCGACTTCGGCAAGACGTGGTCGCTCATATCGGTAGTAGCGCACGGCACCCCGCTCGTCTTCTGAAAGCGCCTTCCACGTATCTTCTCCAATGAGAATCTGGCGTCCCGCAGGCGTTACGCGAAAAAAGTCTATCGCGCCCCGGTCTTCCTCGGGCAGTAGGTCATATTCGTCGCTAGACACCTCCACCGCGCGCGGCCCGTCCGTGTCGAGAACGTCAATGCGCAGATACTGCATGATCTCGCCTGCAATACCCTCTCCCACGGGGCGTTGCGGCACGATATCAAACGCGTACTCGCGCTGATCTTTATTCGGCTGCGTTTCCAAGCCGACGCGATAGAAACGACGGCGCTGCTCTTCGCCAAAGCGCTGACCATCTGAAGCGACCACGCGAAATTTGAGAAATGGATCGCCCAGCTCTTCGTCTACAAAGCGCAGCACGACTCGATGGGCCACCACGGCGCGCCCCAGATCGACTTCGATAAACCAGTTATCAATGGCCGTATCGCGCTGCGGCTCCCAGTACGTTTGGCCATCGCCATCGAGCACAAGAGAACCGTCGAACACGTTGCTACCCGCTTCGTAGACGCCGCCCTGCAGCGTATCGTTTGAGACAAAGGGATTCACGTAGACAAAGCGTTCCGCGTCGAGCGATACGTTAATATCACTGCGCAAGAAACGCGGTTCGACTGCACCGTCAAGGCCCATGACCTGCACGCCAGGGGGCGAGTCCCACACCGACCAATCTTCCGCCCGATCAATGAGCACCTGCGTTGGTAGCAAACGATAGCCTAGTGAATCTTGTGCATGCAGTATGGCAACAGAGTACAGAAGAGGTAAGAGCGCAGCAAATGAGGTAAAAGAGAGCAATAAGTATTAAGCCTGAATTCAATAGTGTAATTTAATTACAGCGAGCACAGTATAGATGCAGCTACCATCTAATGGAATGGACAAGAATGGCAGATACATAGACAAGAATCAACACATAAAGCTATTGACGCTACATGAAGAAGATTACTATATGAATTATTTACCAAATTTACTGTTTCATTACATAACCGTTTGATAGATTATGGGA
>CAXGPR010000023.1:0-49736 GCA_964011675.1 uncultured bacterium | reverse complement strand
GTAGGACGGGCTTGCACGGTGGCTTTAACGGGGCGTATAGACACGATGATTTCCTGATTGTTATCTTAGTTTCTACGGTTTTATGTCTATAGCTGTCATGCGTGCTGCGCGCGCGGACTGTAAACCCAAGTCTTTATCTAAAAAGGCTACGCACGCGTGAGCTGGCACGCTCTGCAGCAAAAAAAATGTCGGGGGCCGGTTTTGCCATGCCAATTTCTCTAGAACTTACGATCGTATCAAGCCAACGCAATACGCCAATTCCCTCAAGTGAAGTGTTGGCTGATTCGGTCGTGCTGCCTGTAGCTATAGCTAATGGTAGCCGGCTTCGAAAATTGCGGGCAATCTCTACGACGGGGCGCAATGGCTGGAGCCCATGTTTGGGCCAGGTCGCAAAGGTAGTTCTCGAATTCTTGTGCAACCTGTCTTGTGTCGACGCAGATGCGCTGTTCTGCACATAGGTCTGCTATGATATCAACAATGGGCCGACCGGGCCAAGAGTAAAGTCGATTCTCTTCTAAGCTTATTCCATGACACTCGAGAGTTTTTGACCATGCTTCGTAATGCAAAGACATGTTGTTGACAACCGTCCCATCGCAGTTGAATACGAGTCCAATGCAGTGGGCAGGTGCTTGCTAGTTCACGTGAGATCCAGTGAACTGGCAGAAACTGATAGCATATGGTCTGCGTGCATAGGATTTTTCAACACAGTTGAAACTCCAGCGGGTGAACTTTGACGGTCGGTAATGGTCTGTTCAGTTATTAGTATGATTGCTGTTTTAGGCTGTATCTCGGTGACCACTATAGTCCGATCAGGGAAGAGTGATATGTAGAGAGAGCAAAGGGAGAGCCTGTATTTGGCAGGCTCTCCCTTTGATAGATAAAATTGCCTCTTAAAGATGGCGTTATCTGTTGCTAATTGCCAAGCTGTAACACTTGAGCCAGCATTTATGTGGTCTGGTCTCCGCGTGCCATGACTACCTTGCCCGTGCGGACCATTTCTCGTATTTCAAATTTTTCTAGTAGTGCACGCAGTGCGTCCATTTTCTCCGTAGTTCCCGTAGCCTCTACCGTAATAGAGTCAGAGGATATATCAACAGTTTTTCCGCGAAATACTTCGGATATTTGCAATACTTCTGCTCTTTCGGACACAGTACATCCAATTTTAAACAGGGTGAGTTCGCGCACAATCGCTTGGTCGTCGGTATGATCATTAGCATGTATTACATCGACCAATTTATTGAGCTGCAAAATTATCTGCTGAAGCTCGCTCTTTGGTCCAATACAGGTAGTCGTCATGCGAGATGTGTTAGGTACGTGCGCCTGAGAGACTACGAGATTTTCAATGTTATAGCCTCTCCGTGCAAAAACTTGTGCAATGCGAACCAGTACACCGGGACGGTCGTTAACTAGCAATCCGATGGTTGATTTGGCGTTTGGTGTAGTCGCTTTAAGCTGCGGAGCATCGACAGCTTCCTGACGTTCGTTGAGTTGTTGTTCGTCAAAGGCTATAGTTGGCTGTGTCATTAAGTACTCCCCTTGGGTTGAGCCAGTTTGTGCTTAGGCGCTTCTGTAAGCATCTCGCTGACGGCAGCACCTGCTGGAATCATGGGAAATACGTTATCCTCTTTCTCACACTCGGCGTGAATGAGACAGGGACCGTCATTGTAATCAAGAGCTTGCTTAAGAATTTTGTCTATGTCGGCTGTACGACGTAGGCGAAAGCCCTTTCCGCCATAAGCTTCAATCAATTTCACGAAGTCGGGGTTACCGTCTAAATCGACTCCGGAAAGACGATTGTCAAAAAAGAGGTTCTGCCATTGACGAACCATACCCAGGTATTTGTTATCTAAAACCAGAATCTTTATTGGTAGGCGATGGATACAGGCTGTTGCCAACTCGCAGAGCGTCATTTGAAATCCGCCGTCTCCGGCAACCGCTATTACTGTGTCGTCTGGGCACCCGAATTGCGCGCCAATGGCAGCGGGGAAGCCAAAGCCCATGGTGCCTGCACCACCAGAAGAAAGCCATTGGCGATGATGAGCGGTTTTGTAAAATTGCGCTGCCCACATTTGATGTTGGCCGACGTCAGTGGTGACTATTGCGCGTCCAGCTGTCAGATGGTAAATACGGTCGAGAACTGCCTGCATTTTCAAACCGCCACGCTTTCCATATTTCAGAGGATATTTCTCTTTCCACTGGTTTATTTGTGCCAGCCATTCGGCCGTATCGGCTGGTTTAACTATGTTGACTAGTTCTTCTAGGACCTGCTTGGCATCACCTTGAATGAATACATCGGGCATAATGACTTTACCATGCTCGGCAGGATCAATGTCGACATGTATTTTCTTCGCATTGGGGCAAAATTCTGACAGTTTGCCTGTAATACGGTCGTCCCAGCGGCCACCGATCGACATGATGAGGTCGCAGCCGACTACGGCCTTGTTTGCATAGGCAGTTCCATGCATACCGAGCATGCCAACTGAAAGATCATGCTGTTCGGGAAAAGATCCTTTGCCCAAGAGCGTATTTGTGACGGCCATGCGAGTTTTCTCTGCGAACGCTTTTGCTGCTTCGTGTGCACCTGAGGCAACACAACCCCCACCTAGATACAGAAGAGGGCGCTTGCTCTGGCGAATGAGTTCGGCCGCTTCACGCAGCTGTTCTGGGTTAGCTTTGTGCTGCCAGTGATAGCCTGGTAGGTAGACTTTCTCTGGAAACTCTGTTGTGCATTCGGGGAAAGGGGCACCTTGAGTTACGTCCTTGGGTAAGTCAATGAGCACTGGACCTTTGCGTCCGGTAGTTGCGATGTGAAAAGATTCCATCATTACGCGGGGGATTTCGTCGGGGTCTTTTACCAAATAAGAGTGTTTGACAACGGGCATTGAGATGCCGAATACATCCGCTTCTTGGAAAGCATCTTTGCCGAGCATTGACGTGATGGTTTGACCTGTCAGTACAATAATTGGAGATGAGTCCATCTGAGCGGTTAAGAGTCCCGTGATCGTGTTGGTCGCACCGGGGCCAGATGTGACGAGAGCTACGCCTGGCTTTCCCGTTGCACGCGCATAGCCATCAGCCATGTGCGTGGCACCCTGTTCGTGCCGGGTAAGCACAAATTTGATCTGCTTTGAATTGAGCAGGGCGTCGAAAATGGGCATGGCGGCTCCTCCAGGATGGCCAAACACATACTCAACTCCGAAGCGATCTAAAGCTTCGATAACGGCATCGGCTCCTCTTCTAGCCATCTTGCCTCTCCTTAGTGATTTTTTATGTATTATGTTTACCTAACATGTTAAAATAAATCCCTTTTCATAATATCGGCAATAAAAAATAAAAAACAACGTCGTTTTTGAGATAAATGTGCGCTCAAAGTTATTTTTAGAGATGTTGTTGTGTTTCATTGTGATATTTTACAAAAAGACAAAAAAGCCCTCCCAAGTGCCGTTGGGAGGGCTTTGCTACAGGATCGACAAGCGCTTTTATCTAGACCAGACCCGCCGGAATAGATTAATCCAGTTACCTGCACATAGTGCCGCAATGGTGGGACTATCGTAGCCGCGTTTTTCAAAAAGAGAGACAAGGTTTTGCAAGTCTGCGATCGTATTCAGGTCGCGTGGTGCCTGTTCCGTTCCGAAACCTCCATCCAAATCGGTGCCAATGCCGCAGTGACGCGCCGTGCCCAAGAGTTGGCAAATATAGTCGATATGGTCGACTACGGTTTCTAATGTAGCGTTGGTTTGCTGGGCGAAAGCGGGAAGTTTGCGCTGCCATTCAGAATCGAGCATCCAAGCGTCCATAGCGGTGCCAATAACGCCGTCGCGTTCTGCGATCGAATGAATCATTTCGTCCGTCAACTGGCGCTGGCCAGGCGTGAGAGCACGACAGTTGTGATGAGAGGCCGCAATCGGACCATCGTATACGTCCAGTAGCTCCCAGTGTGCTTGATCAGTAAGGTGAGTAACGTCGACAATAATGCCCGCCCTATTTAGCGCATCAAGCAGCGGCTTAGCAGTGGGCAATAGGCCGCCCTCTGTTCCCGTGCCGTGTGAGTATGCACTCGTGCCATAGTGGGAAATACTGACCATACGCAGGCCTAAATCATACCATTCTGAAACTTGGTCGGGGTCGAGAATGGGATCAGCACTCTCCATGGCAAGAATAAGACCTAAAGGCGTATCGGGCAGCGGGTCTTGCCACGAGGTAATGCATGTTTCGAGTTGTTCGACCGTCCTGATAAAACGAATGTGGCCAGCTCTCTCGAGTGCTTGATAATAAGCCAAATGACCTCGTCCAACGCCATGGCATTGGTCTTGAGTGTACATACCCGTTCGGGTCCACTTGTCGTCGGGATCGAGTCTCGACATAACAGTGCCGCATACTATGCCAACTTTTCCTCTGCGTAGTTCCGGTAACGTGACGGTGCAAGAGCCAAAACCTTCCATGGTCTGTACTGAATCTTGCACGCGTACTGTTGCTGCTGGCTGAGTCAGGTCGCGGTTGATCTGAAGTGCGGAGAAGGATAGATCAAGGTGACT
Source organism: uncultured bacterium (assembly GCA_964011675.1). Lineage (GTDB taxonomy): Bacteria > Latescibacterota > UBA2968 > UBA8231 > UBA8231. The sequence goes on along the minus strand of CAXGPR010000023.1, from coordinate 45,201 downwards.
GTCGAGAATTAAGGGGCGATCGTCAGGCATAGTTTAACTCCAAGTCTGGCGAAAAAAGCGCACTAAGTTTCCGTGGGCGATAGCGTCTACATCAATCTTGCTGTAGCCCCTGCGAGCGAGTAGGTCGAGAAAGCGCTGTAAGTCTGCAATAGTGTTGAGGTCCGTTGGCGATAACTCGCGGCCAAAGCCTCCATCGAGGTCGGAGCCGATAGCGACATGGTGACAGTTGCCAGCGAGCTGGCAGATGTGATCTACGTGATCGATTGCCGCACTCATGCTGCGGCGCGCTGTACGTGAATACGTAGATGAGTCGTCGAAATCTATTTCTGGGTTGAGCATATACTCGGCGAAGACAATTCCAATTACTCCACCCCGTTCTATGAGCGCTTTTATCATATCATCGCTTAGGTGGCGCTGACCGGGAACCAACGTTCGGCACATGCAGTGGCTGGCGTGCACGGGTCCTTGCCAATAATCGAGCAGCTGCCAGAAAGTCAAATCAGCTGCGTGCGTTAGGTCGAGTGCAATATCTGTCTCAGCCAAGGCATCTAAGAGTGCGTATGCGCAGGCGTACAGGCCGCCCTGAGTACCCGTGCCATGTCCCCAAGTATTGGCTCCAAAATGGGTCAAACCAACAGAGCGCAGTCCCTGATCGTGCCACCACCCCACTTGATCTGGACCGAGTATGGGATCTGCGCTTTCCATAGACAGGATGAGACCGAAGGGCGTTTCGGCACTTGGATTAGACCAGTCCAATACGCTTGCGTCTAAGTCCTCTGCGGTACGGATAAAACGAAGTTGGCCAGCTTGTTCTAAGGCCTTATAGTAATGTAGGTGGGCTTGTCCCTGTGCATGAGCGGCTAATTGAGTGCGTGCGCCGTCATCGAGGTTTTGCGTGGGCATTTGGACGCGAGACATGATCGTAGAGAGCATAATGCCTACGTGACCGCGCCGCATTTCGGAGAACGAGACCGTAGCAGTGCCCTTTGCGGGACTTTCTTGACGCTTACGTTCGCGCAGTGAATCCGGATGAGATGGACCTGACGGACGCGGATCTTCTCGTTCGCGGAGTGTGTATACGTCTTTGGTTAGGTCGCGCCTGTGAAAGAGGGCGTTGTAGGCCAGGTCGAGATGGCCGTCTAAAATGAGCGTAGATTGTGTAGGCATGGATGACCTTTGATTTTGTCTGCATGAGACAGAGGTCGAGGGTGGACTTATGAAGAGACGGTATACTTTTCTAACGTGGATTCGTTTACTGTGATGCCAAGACCGGGAGTTTCGGGAACGTGCACGTATCCGTCAACCACTTCAAACTGTTCGTGCGTCAATTCGTGTCGCAGGGGGGAGTCGGCCATACAGTACTCAAAGATTTCTCCATGCGGAACAGCTGCCAAGCCGTGCAGGGATGCCGCAATAGTGATTCCGCTTTTAAAGCTATGGTTAACAACTTTACGATGCATCTTATGTGCCATGCGACCTACGGCGACCATGTTAGATATCCCACAGCGGCCAGGGTCGGGCTGGACCCAGTCGATTTCGCCTTCCGTTAAGAGGTGCTCAAAATCGGTCAGGTTTGACTCAGCTTCTCCTGTCGCTATGGGAATTGGACTTGCAGCACACAACTGTGAATAGCCGGCTACATCCTGTGGATGCAGAGGCTCTTCCAGCCAAAATATATCGTAATCAGCGAAGGATTCAGCTCGCTGTAGGGCCGTCTTCCAATCCCACACTTGGCCAGCATCAACTAGAATGTCGACATCCTGTCCTGCGCCGCGTCGCGCCTCTCGGACGAGAGCGATGTCGTTTTCTTCGCTCTGTCCCATTGGCCCCCATCCAAATTTAATAGCGGTAAATCCCATATCTGCGTGTCTGCGTGCCAGATCGTATGTAGCCTCTGGAGTATCGCCAAACAGAATGGAACAGTAGGCTCGAAATGACTTTTTAAACGGACCTCCAAATAGCTGGTAGATGGGGGCATCATGGGCCTTGCCCGCAATATCCCACAGTGCTTGGTTAATGCCCGCCATAGCGTGAGCGCCCACGCCAACGCGCCCATAATAGTTGGCAGCTGCATCCATGCGGGCCATGCAAGCTTCCACGGCAAGTGGATCTGCGCCCACCAAGGCATTGGCTAACCCGTTGCAAATCTGATGAGACAGTGGAGCTTCAATAATTGCTTTTACAACGCTTGGACAGGAGTCGACTTCACCCCAGCCTATGATTCCTGCATCGGTTTCAATTTGAATTAGGCAGGTGTCCTGCGTGCCTTCGCAAATGGCACTCACTTCGGGTAGGCGTAATACGTGTGCTCGAATGGCTGTAATTTTCATGGTTTTTGGTCTGTGTTAGAAGTTAAAGACAGTCTCAATTAACATAATTTTTTTCCGGCGTATTTGGTCGTCGGCTTCGCGATTGAATAAGTAACGCACATCACAAAAAATGGAGACGCCACCGTTCATCTCCAAGCCGATTTCATAGCCGTAAAATGTATCCTCGGTTGCTTCAAAGAAGCCGTCTGATTGGGTTCCATCGTCGCTGAGTCGCATGCCGATATTGTTCTTTTTGAAGTATGCGCGTGCGTGGGTGAGGCGCGGTATAGATGACAAGAGCGCAGAGGAAAGATGCGCGTTGACCAGAAGTTGCTGTTGCGGATTATCATTGCTGGACAAATACTGGTAGGCTGCAGATGCATGCATGTAAGTGCCTAGATTTACTCCTAAGCGACCAAATATGCCGGAGCGCGGTTCGGAATTGGTTAAGAGCGCGTCTTTAGAATGCGCTCGTCCCGACGATAAGTCTATTCGTGCTCGGTCTAGTTCATAAAGCGCATCAAAATATCGAGCGCTAAAATCGTTGCGAAAATGGCGGAATTCGATTTGTCCATTAATTGTACCAATATTTAGCCATAAACCCGGTGCTGCAATACCCCAACCCGTTGCTCTGCGATCTCCGGGGAACAGTCCTTGATCTGCAGAGGCAAAGGCACTCAGTTCGTCGTCGTCGTCAATGAGTAGGGCTAATTGGGCATATGCTTTTAGCTGCGCGTGTTCCGCATTTTTTAGTGTGTATGCCACGTCGAGTCCCGCAATGGCAAAACGGTCGCGACCAACGGCACTTTTGTTAAAGGGCTTCTTTCGCTTTATATCCGTGTCCACCGGGAAACCATCGCCGTAATCTGCGTTGAGAGCGCGTAACCTGTTGGCGACATCGGCGTTGTAACCACTTTCTTCGTCGATGTCGATTATTCCGTCATTGTCGTCATCGCTATCGACTTGATCGGGAATGCCGTCGTTGTCGTTGTCGAGTGCGAGATTAGAGTTAGAAGGAAATGCGTCAACTATATCTGGGAATCCGTCTCCATCTCCGTCTAACAGCCCGCTGTATTGATCGAGATCAACTACGTATGTCAAGCCTACTTCGAGTTTTTTTATGGGCCTTGCAGACGTGCGCAGACCAATAAGTGCTCCGCCTTCCTTGATATCCTGGATGTTGTTAATTACTCCTTCTAAGTCGATGGAAGTACCTGCGATGTCCCGTAGGTTAAACTGGATCCCCGTCTTCTTTGTACCGGGATATTGTAGTGTATTTCTGTAGTCTGACATGATCAGCCCATAGCCGAGTTGGATATCCTCTAATGCGCCAATTTTAATGCGTACGGAATCTTCAGAACTACCGTACCGCACATAGTATATCTTACGCAGAAAAGAATCTAGTGCTTTTGTGGACGAGCCAAACTGCCATCCGCGTGCGCTAACATCTCCATCTGAATCGATAAAAAGTTCGATGTCTAAAGCCACGCCCCACGAGCCAATAGGGATATCGGGTCGCATGCTAATTCGATAAAATTGATCTTGTCCGATGGTCGTACTGCCCATACTGCCACTTAATGAAGGTCTGCCATCAGTATGCTGTGCTGCTCCTTTTAAAGGGACTGCCAACAAAAAACACGTGAGGAATAGTAAGCGGAGAGAGTTTTTCATGCTTTGTTTCCTAGCTATTGCCCTTATGTTGCCCCATCTGAATTGCCTGCTATTCGTTTTCTTGCACCAGTTGGTAGCTTATGTCCTGTTCATCGTCGTTGGTTGATGCGTCAATTCACCAATGCGTAATACCACTTCTGAGAAAAGCTTCCTGCGAAGGTTGATTGTTGAGCGAAGACAGTGTCTGCGCTGGGCCTTTGCAATTTCTTCGATTTATCTGTTAGGATTTTAAAAAATTAATCTAATTGAAATATGCGCTTGATCGCTGATTAAGGTAGTGTGCAGCTTCAATATACGTAACCCAAAGAAGGTGGTAAACAACAACTTCATTTCTTTGGCGTTATTATAAATGCACAAAATAAAGAATTTGATTTTACACGTTTTTTCGTTATGTATTTGCAACGTAATGCTAACTTATGTGCACAGTCTAACAGGGTTATTTATAGTGCGAACGCTTGCTGAGTTGCTGAATCAGAGCTTTGAAAATTTTGCGGATAAGGTGGCCGTTCGAGTCCTGTCCTCGGGAGGACGTGATGCGGTCTATCAACCCATAACGTACTCCGAATTGAAGGTTCGTCGGGATCGACTCGCTTCGGGGTTGGCTCGTATTGGCATGGTTAAGGGACAGCGAATAGGTATCCTTACAGATGGTGGATTTGAGCCACTGCTTATTTTCCTTGCATGTGATTTTTTGGGACTAAGTAGTGTCCCACTATGTTTGAAGTCTTCGCCTGAAATCCTAGAACACAACATTAGTCATTCTGGTATGGACCTGTTGGTGGTCGATCGCAAAGGCGTGGAAGCGCTAGGCGATCTGCTGGAAGATATGTCCGATGCGCCCAGGTTGATCTCAGTTGAAGGAGGAGAGGGAGATGAGTTAAGCTGGGATGTAATTGCCGAAGACGAAGGAAATCCTCCTGATGTAGACCTAAGCCCGGATGACGAAACCAAAGTACTGTATACTTCGGGATCTTCGGGTATGCCTAAAGGCGTTGTGCAGACACACGGTAATATTGTTGCCAACGTGCAAGAAGTATGGGACGTAGTTAGCCTACAAGAGGATTTCTATTTTTTTAAATCAGCTCCGGACTACCATTCTATGGGTGTTCTCAACGTCTATTATCCACTTGCTAAAGGTTGGGTATTAGATATGGCCAGATCGCCGGACCGAGTTCTAACGGATATTCGCACATCTGCCCCTCAGGGCTTTTTGACGGTTCCGCTGATTCTTGACAAGGTGTATGGAAACGTTCGCAAGGAAATTCAGTCAGGTGGTGTAAAAGGGGCGCTCATTGAGCGGGCTGTTGCTGCCAAGAAACGATTGAGTACTGGCCAGGCTTCGTTTGTCGATCACCTTTTCTTTCAAACGCTGGGCAAGAAAGTTGTAGGAAAGATACGTGAGCAGTTGGCCACGCGTGTAGGAGCCAATTTGGAAGTCCTCATTGTTGGTTCGGCAAAAGCCGATCCAGAGGCACTAGATTTTTTTCATCAGGTTTTAGACATTGCAACTTTTGAAGGATATGGAACTACAGAATGTGCTCCGCTCATAGCGGCTAATCATCTGAGAGGACGCAAAGTTGGAACGGTAGGACGACCACTGATTAAGGTGCGTATTGTCGACGAAAATGGCCAAGAGATTGGCTACGGAGATCCAGAGGGTACATATTGCCCAACAGGAGAAAAGATCGGAGAGTTGTGGGCAAGCGGACCCAACGTCATGAAAGGCTATTTAAACGACCCTGCGCAGACCGAGCGTGCTTTGGTGCAGCATGATGGGGAAACCTGGTACCGTACAGGTGATCTATTCAGCATGGATGGAGAGGGATACCTGACATTTCGCGGTCGCGTTGGGCGACAGTTTAAGTTACGCAACGGTGAATTCGTTAATCCGGAACTGTTGGAGAGGATCTTTGCTCGTGCTTCGTTGGTAGAGCACGTTCTCGTATACGGCGACCAGCAGCGCGATTTCCCGCTTCCTTTAGTGGTTGTTGATGTAGAAGAGGCGACTAAGAGGCTCGGTGATGGAGTTACAGGTTTAGAGGATAGCGCGGTGCGAGTGCACCCGGAAGTGACAGATCTCGTTCGCTCTCAGTTGCTTGAGGAGGCCCGTGAAGCAGGTTTGCCAAGCCATGAGCGCCCACAGCGAATTGCTATGTTGCCAGAAGTGTTGAGTGAAGAAGACGGCACGCTGACTCGCGGACTGAAGAAAGTAGTGCCCAAAGCTATTTTTCAGCGGTATACGTCTCTAATTGAAGAGGCTTATAGTGGGTAGAATATATCATTGACCGCACGGCTTTTGTTCGAAAGTGTTTGAAAAATAACGCGTTTGCCCGATATATCAGCTTGGCCTATTTTTATCATTATGATCCATTACCACTTCCCATTTAGCTAAACTGATTAGATCGTAGAAACATGCCTATTCGTAAAGCAGTTTTCCCGGTTGCAGGTATGGGTACGCGCCTGCTACCGGCGACAAAATCTCAGCCCAAAGAGATGTTGCCGGTAGGTTACAAGCCGGTAGTGCAGTATGTTGTTGAAGAGATGGTGGAGCAGGGACTGAGTAAATTCCTATTCATTACAGGACGGAAAAAACGCTCGATTGAAGACCATTTTGATGCCGATCCGGAACTAGAGGCGCGTCTGTCCGGAAAGGATCAGGTCGTAGATGAAGTCGACTATTCTGCACGGGGTGTTGAGTTTTACTACGCACGCCAACGTCGTCCAGATGGCAACGCTGATGCGGTTCGTCTAGCGCGAGAATTCGTCGGAAACGAATCCTTTGTAGTTGCTTTTGGGGATACAATCATCTACTCCCCTGACACACCGAGAGTTATTGAACGCATGGTTGACTCACACGAGCGCCATCAGTCCGTTGCTACTATTGGCGTTTGGGAAGTGCCGCGTGAGGAAACAAAAAAGTATGGCGTAGTGCGGCCCGCAGGAGAGATTGGCGATGACTTCGCTATTCGAGACATTGTTGAAAAGCCCGACCCCGCTGAGGCCCCCAGCTGTTTGGCCGTTGCCGCACGCTATATTTTTACGCCAGACATATTCTCTGCTATTGATGCGTTAGAGCCCGGCTTAGGGGGCGAACTGTGGCTGACCGATGCGATTCGGATTCTATTGCAGCGTGGAGCTCCTGTACGTTGTTTGCGTCTCAATAGCGTTGAAAAGCGCTATGACATTGGGATGCCACTAACTTACTATAAGGCATTCGCCGATTTTGCGTTGCGCGATCCGGAACACGGCGCTGACTTCCGCGTCTACCTCCGAGACAAGCTCGACGGAAAATAGCAAGGGGTCTCATGAAAGTTACGATGGACTACGGTCGTGACGGATTAGAAGTTGAAATTCCTGATCATGCTCATGTGCTGCAAATGGTCGGTGCGCCCGCCCTCTCTGATCTTAACTATGAGTTAGAAGTGGCGCTTGCACATCCAATTTCATCACCTGCGCTACGTGAAATCGCTCGAGGACGCTCTAATGCCTGCATAGTGATCGCGGACATTACTCGCCCCGTTCCAAATACAACAATCTTGCCTCCTATGCTGCGCATCTTAGAAGAAGAGGGAATCGCACGTGAAGATATAACTATCCTCATTGGAACCGGTTTACACCGCCCCAACGAGGGCGAAGAGTTGGTGGCGTTAGTCGGTGAGGAAATTGCTCGCTCGTACCGTATTGTCAATCACAAGGCCCGTGAGAGAGACACGCTTACTTATCTCGGTGACACGTCTTGTGGAGCGCCCATATGGATTGACACGCTCTACGTTGAATCCGATTTGAAAATTGCTACGTCACTCATTGAGCCTCATTTGATGGCTGGTTATTCCGGTGGCCGGAAAGCAATTTGTCCGGGATTGATGGGTGTAGATACGATGCGCGTACTACACGGTCCCCAACTCCTGTCGCATGCAAGTGCGGCTGAAGGTATCATTGAGGGTAATCCTTTTCACCGCCAGGCACTAGAGGTTGCTCAGCGCGTGGGCGTTGATTTTACCCTTAACGTCGCGATGAATGAGCGGCGTGAAGTAACGGGAATTTTTGCGGGAGACTTAGAGAAAGCACATGCAGAAGGCGTTTCTTTTGTCCAGAGACAAAATGGGGCGACGTTGTTGGAGCCTGTGGATATGGTCGTTACCTCAAGTGCTGGTTTACCGCTTGATTTAACATTTTACCAGGCGGTCAAAGGTCTTACCGCTGCCTTGCCCATTGTAGAAAAAGGCGGTACTGTGCTTATTGTCGCTCGCTGTGACGAGGGTATTGGTGGTCCTGAGTTTACGGATCTTTTGCTCAGTACTCCCAGCGTGGAGGAATTCGCTCAGCGCCTTGAAGATCCCGACTTCTTTGTGATTGATCAGTGGCAGTTGCAGGAGTTGTGTAAAGTTCTGCGCAAGGCTAACGTTATGATGTATTCTGAGGGCATTCAGGATCAGCATCGCGATAATGTTTTAGTAGAAATGGTGCCTTCTGTAGAGGATGCTATTGCTCGTGTGCTAAATGAGCGCGGTGCGGATGCCAGGATTGCCGTCATTCCTAAAGGCCCTTATGTCCTATCCAAACTGCAGGAGGTCGTACCGTGAGAAGATGGTCAACGCTGCTTGTGTGTGTAGGATTTGTTTGGGGCTGCGCCTCCGTAAGTGAATCTCCCGTGCCGGTAATGGGAGTGGGTGAAAAGCAAAAAGAGGTTGAGAGTGAAATTATCTCTGTCGAATCGGCGATCGGTGTAGCGAATGATAGCGTGAATGCGTTGGCGCAAGCCTTGCTGTTTATGCCTTTCAGAGATAAGTCCAAATACAAAGGTCATTGGGATATTTACACAGAAATACCTCGAGGCTTGGCTGATTCACTCTACGTCAGTCAGTTTTTCAAGACGTTGTCCATTGATTCTGCGCTTGTGCGATTGGACAAAAAAGAGTTGAAAGGGCGAATTTCCGTTGAAAAAGCGCTGGAGGTGGGAAGACAGGTTGGCGCAGATTATGTCGTCTTAGGCGAGATTGACGAATTGAGTATGAAGCGCTTTCGAGCAACGGTTCCGGTTGGTGGATATCGCAGCTATCAGGGATTGACGGGTATACGTCTATATCCTTACAAAGTGATTGACGGTCAGCCTGCAGGAGAAGTGCTGCGCGAAGTAGCAGAAGACAGCAAACGCTATGGTATAACGAATCCAGCTGCATTTGTGCCTCTTGAAAAAGAATACTTTCTGCTGGGACAAATGGAATGGGGAAGTCCTGAGTTTCACGAAACTCTTTTGGGTAAGTCGGTAGGTAAAGACTTAGTGCAACTTGTCGCAGGTTTAGATAGTCTTATAAAGCCTCCTGCGCAGCTTAAAGTTTCGTCTGGTCCCAAAATAATCGATATCGATGGTGTGCGAGCTTACATAAACGTCGGTTTGGTAGATTCTGTAGCCAACGGCAATAAATACGGCGTGTGGGATCGCGGTAGAGAGCTAAAAGATCCCGAGACCGGTGCGGTTCTAGGGACGGCGTTGCCTAGACGGGTAGGCGTTGTGCAGATTGAACAGGTGCTGAGCGGGCACCTATCACTGGTGCGTATTCTCGAAGGCGTAGAGGAAGTGCAGAAAGATTACGCTATTCGCGCAGAGTAAAGGATCATGAAGACGCTTACAAGAACAGTTTGGAAAAAATGTGCGTTGATGGTTTTTCTCACCTTGGGTTTAATTGGGAATGATGACAGTTATGGCCAATCAGGTGAGAGGGCGCAGAATCTATCGCCTTCTATGCGATTATTTTATTGGTATAATCCCCGTAGCGTGGAGCACATGGAACAGCTTGAGGTGCTTCGGAAGCTGGCCGATAGAAAGTCGGAATTTATTGAATTCCAAAGTCTTATTCCCCCTGTTGTGCCAACATCTAGGGTGAATTTCACGCCCGTACTGTCGGCGTTTTTGGCTAGAAGAGGTACGCCGGGAGACTATGCTGTGCTGCTGACGGAATACGGTCATATCCACGCTCAGGGAAGCGGAGCCCATATGGAACAATTGCTCCAAAGCCTGCCAAAGGAGCTTGTAAGTACGGACATTGATGAAAGCACATGGGGGAAGGTAAAAGAGCTATTTCAATAGCCCAGTGTGTTTATGAGCGATCCGCTTAATAAAGATTTTACTCTCCGCCGTATTGATCCGTGGGCACAGTTTGTAAGGCTTTGCGGTGCGGGTCTATTGTGCTATCATCGAGTCGTGGCCGAAGGTGTCGAAAACCTTCCACAGGAAGGAGCTGGTTTGCTCCTACCCAAGCATCATGCTTATCGTGATATACTCGTCGAAGGCGTATCATTATATAGGTTTACCAGCAGGTTCGCGACATTTGTAATGAAACGCGGTCTGTGGGGGATACTCGAACTGTCTGGAGGGGTTAAGGTTACCCGTCCCAAAGATGTGCGCCGTCTGAAGGATCGCGAACAGCGCCGTGCTGCTATTCAGCGTGCTCGCGAAGCGAATCAAGAGATGCAGGCTTATTTGTCTTGGCTATACCGCAATGGAGAACTCGTGATTTCTCATCCCGAAGGTATGCGGTATAAAGATCATATGGGTCCCTTACAGAAGGAAATTGTCGAGCATCTCTTGCAGACGCAGGAAACGTGGGGCGTACGGGTTCCCATGATTCCCATAGGCATTGAATACGAAAGCTATACGACCCCTGGTTCGCGTGCGTATTTTCGTGTGGGCGCGCCGATTTGGGCGCAGGCATTATCGGAATTGTCAGAAGTTGTCGATACGTTAGATGGACAACTGCGGCGTCTGAGTGGGTTAGATTGAGTATCTAATAACACCTTGTGGAGGAATCTATGCGCACTGTTTTTTCTCTTTTTTCGGCTTTTTTATTGCTGGTAGGATGTGGAAAAAACCAGGTTACAGTGGAGATAAAAGGGGGGGACGGGCAATTGGTTCGTCTAGATGCGAATGATGTACAGTATAAATTCAACAACTTGGTCAAAGCGGATACATACGCTTTTCCCACCCCAGATAGCGATATTGAACTACGCAGTGGTTCATACACGGTTAACATTTTAGCAGGCGCATACCTTGAGACGCGCACGCTGCAGCTAGAATCTCCGCCCATTAGTGGTGTTCAAGACTATAAGATCACCTTTGAAATCCCCGCAGGTAGCAACAATAAAGAGTCACTTACTGGGACAATCCTCTATGCCTCTACGCCGCAAAATACGCGCAACTGGGATTTATTCACGATTAGTGCGGATGGCGCCATTCGCCAACAGTTAACTGATACGCCAGAATTCGAACAGCATCCTTCATGGTCTCCGGATGGCAGTAAGATTATTTACACTCGCGGTGACGTAATGACGAACTTCGACATTTACTCGATGGATGCAGGTGGGGGTAATATTATTCGTTTGACGGAGCATGCAGAGCGTGACCAAAGGGCGGTTTGGTCGCCGGATGGACAGACGATCGCCTTTGAGAGTCAGCGCGACGGTGATAAGTCAATTTGGTTGATGGACGCAGATGGTAGTAACAAGCGTAAAGTTGTTCAGGGTCGCGAGCCTTCTTGGTCCCCCGATGGTAAAAGCATAGCATTTACCTCATCCGCATTTGACGATAATGATGAGATTTACTTGATAGGAGTCGACGGATTGAATCGGGTTCGTCTCACAGAAAATAGAAAGTACGATTGGTTTGCCTCGTGGGACCCGCTCGGTGAACGTATCGCGTTTAATTCAGAGCAGTTTGGCGGTCAAGAACTCATGATCATGAATGCTGAAGGGGATGCTCGGGTACGCATCTCAATAGCCGAAAAAACTTATGAGCAGGAGCCGACTTGGTCGGGGGATGGTAAGACGCTGGCCTACGCAGGAAAGATGAACGAAGACGATTACGATATCTATCGCGTAGCAACCCGTGGATTTAATTTCGACGATATTGAATCGCCGGTTGGATTACCCGTCAACTTGACTGACAATGACGACCGGGACGATATGTCTCCTCACTGGCGTCCATTCTAGAGCGAACATGTCTGAGCAGGCGGTTCGTTCATGGCTGCTGGGCATCATTGTGTTGGGATTGGTCGTTCGCCTGTTTGAAGTAGGTGAACCGCTCATAGACAAACAGGCGTGGCGGCAGGCTGATACTGCAGCTATCGCCCGAAACTACTTTGAAGAAGGATACGAATTATTGTGGCCTCGCGTCGACTGGCGCGGGGCCACATCTGGTTATGTAGAAATGAACTTTCCCCTCTATCCGTTTCTCGTATCCGTTTTATACGGACTCTGGGGAGAAGCCAACGATTCGTTGGGCCGTCTGCTTTCGTCTCTGTTTTCCGTAGCAACCTCGTTCGTGCTTTTCCTCTTCGCAAGGCGCCTATTCGACGATGAATTTACGGCTCTTTGTGCCGCGTTCTTCTTTTTATTTTTTCCGCTGAACATATACTTCGGGCGCGTCTTTATGCCTGAGCCGCTCATGCTTCTCCTAAGCGTAACGGCACTGTGGCTTTTTCACTGTTGGGCGGCCGGTGGCCGTCTGGTGCATGCTTTCGGGGCTGCCCTGAGCGCTGCGCTGTGCTTTCTAATCAAGGTGCCGACTCTTTACCTCGGATTTCCTCTGTTGGCTATGGCGCTACAGCGATGGGGGTGGCGATTCATTCTTCGCCCCTCTCTATGGCTTTATGCTATAGCTATACTGGTTCCTGCGGTGCTGTGGTATACGCATGCTGCGGATCTATTCACAGAGACTGGTCTTACATTCGGTATATGGAACCGCTATGGCTATGATAAGTGGGATCGGGATGTGCTTTTTACGGTTGATTTTTATCGCCAGGTAGGATGGCGTTTCTTCGATTCGATCTATACGCCCATCGGGAGTATTGCGGTATTACTTGGCCTCTATGCATGTGCCAAAGAACGGCGAGACTGGGTGCTTTGGGGATGGTTGTGTGGTCTGGTCTTGTATGTTCTAATCGTGCCAGAAGGAAATAGGAAACTGCATTACTATCAGCTTCCATTTGTGCCAATCGGCGCACTCTTTGCCGCGCAAGGAGTTGCCTGGATTAACGGCAAATGGTCCGTGAGTAGTGGGAACAAGTTCAGCCTGCAGCGCGTCCTACCAATAAGCTTTTGTACGTTTGGATTGTTTGCATATAGTGCAGGTGCGTTGGCCCCGTATTATGATCAACCCAACAACATACACGCCTACTATGAGAGCTGTCATCGTGCTGGCCAATTAATTGATTCTAAACTGCCATCTGATGCCTTGCTCGTTGTCGGAGATTTGGATGAGAATTCGGGGGCTCCTTTTCGCGCCCAAAGCCCCACTCTATTATACTACAGTCATCGAAAGGGATGGCAGATTACTCCCGAAGAATTTACCTCAGCGCATCTAGATCGTCTCGCCGCTCAGGGTGCAGATTTTTTTCTTGTTGCGGTCGCCTTTGCAATGCAAAATTCTTCTTTCTGGCAGGATCTTTTAAAGCGCGGTGTTTCCACTCCCATTTCGTATCCTGAGCAGTGGACAGATGAAGCCCTTTTTCGAGCTTACGTCAAAAAAGAAAGCGATTTGTCTCGTCATTTCGTCCTAGTGCGTATATAATAAGTATATTCAGCCGGAGCAAACGGTCAGTTCAGTGCATGGGAAAGGAGTCTCTGTAATGAGAATAAAATGGTTGCGATTTGTGTTGAGCACGGTTACACCCTTGATGCTCATTGTTGCTTTTAATGGATGTGCCTCGACTGGAAGTAGCGCCGGGTATGGTCCACCGCCAATTGGTGAAGGCAAAGGGCGACTCATGCTGGAAACAGGAGGAATTAATGAGGTCAACTTTTACGTAATCGATAATGAGACGGGAGATGAAGTTTATTCCGACTCGCCGCGTGCCTCTGCTAGTTCTCCCATCGGCTATGAATCTAGCTATGGCGCATTCCCTCAGTATGTCGATTTGCCACCTGGTTCTTATCTTGTAGTAGTTAATACAGATGTTGAAGATAGCGTGGAAAAAGAAGTTGAAATTTACATGGGCCAAGAGGCTTATGTGACCATCCCAGTGGCTCGCTTCCAGCTAATATTTTTTGAGGGAAGTGAACGTCGACAGGTACCTTTCCTTATTTATGACTATAATTTACGGACGGTTTTGGGGCGTGGAATGACTTCCACGGAAGTGCGGTATTTTATCGTTCCGACAGGGGAATACAAGGTGCGTATAGAAAATTTATCCAGTAGTGGGAGCGACGAAATACGTCCGGTTCAAGTCAATATGGGGCAGACGCAAAATATTATCATCGGTCCTCCTCCGACGCCCGGACAGCCCGGCGAAGGTAACGCAGACGAAAGTGAACAGTAGATCCGGGAGTCTTTTTTTATGAGACGTGAAGTAGTTGCAGCACTTAAATTCGCATTCGTACTAGTCGGGACCATGCTTTGTGGTGTAACTTGGTCGGCAGATGCTGTAGTAGTCGATCGGTATGGAAATCAGCACAAGGTGGAGCGGTTCACATATCAAGGCCGTCAAGAAATAGAAATATATATCGATGACCAGCGGAGGATTCTATCTTTCGATTTGGTTGATCGGATGCGTTTTGAAGGGGAGCCCAGTGACGAAGAGCAGGTCGTTTCACTTCAAATGCGTTCGGGCAAGCGCGAGAAAGGAACTGTTATTAGCGGAGGTGGCGCTGCACCCCATCAGGATGCCATTGGTGGTGGAGGTAGCGGGCGTCGATTTACCGGCGTCACATCTTTAGGACCCTTCTTCATATTAGTCGGAGATGTGCGGGAGGTCATACTGCAGCACCCAGAGGGGGAAGCTATTCCCCAAGAACTTGTCTTGAAGGCGACGATCATAACTCTGGAGGGAAAACGCTTTGAGGTAGAGGATTTACGCTTTCGTGGTAAGCAAAGGCTCGTCTTTTTTCGTGGCCGCAATAAGCGGTTTATCCCCCTAGAAAGAGTGGATAAAATAGATTTCGATGACAGCGGAGCAGCTGAGGAACTTCGTCCTATGACGGCAACATACTGGAATGGGCGTACTGTAATGGGGACCGTGGATGCTGCTATTGTGCGCTTATCAGGAGAGACAGATAAAAGTTTTTACGATCGGGTCAATGCGGCACTCACTGGAAAGACTCCTGCTGGGCCTTTTTCAATGGGAATGCATCACATTAAACAGATCCGCTTCAAGATGAGAGAAGTTGATTAAAGTAAATGTAGCCTGTGACTCCCCTTAATTTGTGTTTGTAAAACTTGTATTACAACTTATGCCTCCGTATAAACTATTATTTTCATGCGGTTTAAAGCAGAGACAGCAGTTTATTTTATACTTGACACAAGTGTCTCGTAAACATATTATACTGTCACAAAAACCACTTAATCTAATTGACAACGCTCCGCTCGTCGTTGAGCATGCGGCTGTCTCGTTTTTGCAAACTGCGCGTTCCGCTGTGAAAGGAGGTGAAGGGCAGATAGGTTTTGCCTGAAAACACTCATGTGTCTTCAGTTTATGTGCAGTGTCAAATTGACGCTGCAGAAGCCTTCTCGTAATTCTTACTATTAGCGATTCAAAAGATCTTTTGGAAGGAGTCCAAACAAATGAGAAAGTCTTTACTCTCTCTGATCATTGCCGGTCTTATGAGTGGCACCGCTAGTGCTCACATCGGCGACAACATTTACCTCGTCTACGAAATTCCTGACGCTGATGTTGCTGACATTGATATCACTGACATCAGTGTTGCCGACTGGGAAGACGTTGTAGGTGATCCGTCTCTGGTTGCAACTGACTTCTATGCAGATCCGACTGTAGGTGAAGGTGCCCAGTATGATCCTGCTGACATGGACTACCGCATTTGGCTGGGTTGGAACGGCAGCTCCAGCACCATGCATATGGCCATGGAACGCGTAGATGACGTTTACATTAACGAGTATGCTGGTGGTGACCTCGGTCAGCTCTGGCGTCACGATGCCATTGAGTTCATGCTCGACGGTGACCACACCGGTGGTGATTACACTGGTTCGGCTGACGAAAACTGGACCGAGGAAGAGCAGAAATTCAATAACAACCGCACGGCTCAGCAGTATGTTGCTATCGCCGACACGCCCGATGGTCGCCACGTTGGTTATCAGGGTGCCGGTGCTGAGTGGGTTAACGCACTGCCCTACGCTGACGGTGGTGGTGGTTCGGTTGGCGAAGGCCCGACGACCTCGATCTTTGAGTTCTACGTCACTCCGTTTGATGACTTGATTTGGAACAGCCCCGACGACAGCCAGGCCACGAATCTGGTTGATGGTGGTATCATTGGTTTCCAGATCTCGGTTCCTGACTTCGATATCGAGCCTTCCAACTATCGTGCTTTCCACACTTTGACGGGTCAGGCTGCTACTTGGCGTTACGCTGAGCGTTTCGCCGATGGTCGCTTGGTCGGTGCTGGTGGTGGTACGGCTGTTGAGAGCGATTCTTGGGGTCGTATCAAGGCTTCGGTCGAGTAATTTTAGCGCATTAAAGCGTTGTATTGCTCCGTTGAAGAGAGGGGGAATTCCCCCTCTCTTCAACTTGTATGTGGAGATTTGACCTACCCGCCTTCTGGTTATCTCGCCCTCTTTTGTTTGGGAAATCTCACCCGGAGAGACAAGGAATGAGATTGGCAACTTGCATCGCCGCTGTGATCTTGGCGGCATTGGTAGGGAAAAGCCCTGCCGAACTCAAAATCTTTTCTATTCCACAAGATGTATCTTGGGGTGAAGCCCAACAGGGACCCATTTCCGAACAGCGCTACTTAGAGGTCATCGATCTTTCGCGTGTTTCGGATGGGATTGCTCCGATTCAACCTGTCCGCAAGGTGCTCGTTCCCGTGCTCGATGTAGCGAACGCAGACACTGATTCAATCCTCTTTGAATTCTCGCAGAATGTGGCACGTTCTGAGGTGGTGGCTTTGGTTGATGCTGTCAACGGAGATCGCTCGGTCGTTGCCGGTGATGTCCTTATATCTCGTTGGACGGCTTTCCCTCGGTCGTTTGAAGAGGTTCAGATGCTGCGTTTAGCCGGTATCGACACTGTCGAGGCCATGATCAACGTCGCAGAATCCTTCCCGAGACCTCCGGGTGGGGATAAGTTCAATAAGGGTCTAAATCTCACCACCTTAGGTATTTTTGAGAGAGCGTTAACTAAGCAGCGTCTTCAGGAAGGACTTGCCCGAGTTTTCGATGGTGACCCGCTAACTCACTTCGAGCGTATCGACCGCGTCGGACAAGATGTGAAACAGATCTGGAGCTTGTATGTCGATATGGGCCGTTTTTTTCCCATTCGCTTAATGCGTGTTTACCCAAGCCCAGAAATGCCCATCAGGATCTCTTCTTACATCTTTTTTAGGGGTATTGCCGGTACAGAAAAAGTGATTCCGGGTTTGAGTTTGGATGATCCGACTGTTGGCCAACTCGCGTTTCCAGAATTTACCAAAATTGCTTCAACATTTCCCACGTTTGTTCCTGAGGCGAGTGCACCGGTCAACATAGAAGACACAGTCGCAGTCATCTTCGATCCCCCAGCGAAAATGCGTTACGCGCGAATGGACTTCAAAACGCAGTTGGATTATGACTTAGGAGAGATGGAGTTTTTCGCTGATGGTTTTGTGCCGCAGGCCACGTATAAATCAATTGCCTTACCACTGCCGCCTGCTACGTTGGGACGAATCTTTTGGGAAGAGGAAAAAATAGGCGATCCAACTAAGTCCAGTGCTATAGTGCGCGTTCAGACGGGTGTTAACTCTGAACCAGAAGTTCTTTTTCGAGTTAATGACTTCGAGCGGCAAGTTGAGTGGAAGGCTGATGGCGCCTTGGTGATTGACAGGCGTGCTGGTTCCAAAACGCGCGGTCAGGAAATAGATCTGAATGATCCTCAGTTTAATCTAGAGGTTCGCGAAATATTCAGTGCTCTCCTTCCAGAAGAGCGTGAGGCTGTGCGTCTTACTCGCGCAGAATATCAGTCGCTACCCGGTAACTTGCGTAGAGCAGTGGAACCTGATTTGGAGTACTGGAGTGGGGTTCAGCAAGTTACAAATGGGCAATTAATCAATTCTCCTGGCGGCAGGCCCTTCATACAAATACAAGTTGAGTTTAAAAGCCTCTCCTCCGAATCGGCTACCGTGATTCGAAATTTACGTTTTGAGTATTCTGCCCCTCAGATAACCGACTCTGTTATTGGTGAAATTGCTCCGGCTGTCGATGTTATGGCAGGGGTCGATACGACTTTTTCTATCGCTTTAGAAGCTGAGCTGGGTGCTAACAATAACGGTTTCAATCGTTTACAGGTTTTTACACCTGCTCGTGTGGCAGATATTCAGTCGGTCTCGATTGATGATGGGAATGGCAATATTCAAATGTTGGTAGGTGGTGAGGAAACGACAATTGAAGATGGGCAGTTTAGCACACTTTTTGTGAACGATGACCAATTTGTTATCGGTTTTCCGACGGTTGCACCAAGTAATGATGGAGCAGATCGTACGACTACAATGAAAGTCGATTTTCGAGCGCGAGTGATAGATTTTCGAACAAATTTCTCGGCTAACGTCTTTTTGGATACCCTGTCTGTCGACCAACAGCGACTATTTACCAACAACGGTATTCTTGCTCTCGACGCATCTGCCGATACGCTCGCATTATTTCTTCCACAACCAGTTGAAGGGGATGACGTAATAGACTTCGATGCAACTGAACAACTTTCTGACCGTAACTCGTTAGCAGTTATCGCTGATATTTCAGCGCAGGGCAGTAACTTGGTAGCAAATTTCATGGCCGAACCTAACCCATTTACCCCCAATGGAGATGGTGTTAACGACGAACTAGAAGTACGCTTTGATGTTCAGCGTTTATTGACGCCACGCGCTGTGTTAATGGAAGTCTATGACCTAAATGGCAACAGAGTTCGTCTAGTTGAGCGATCTTTGAGTTCAGGAGGATATTCAGAGATGTGGGATGGTAAAGATGAATCGGGTAGCATCGTCTTACCAGGCCTATATATCCTGCGCATCTCAACTCAGGCTGATGACGCTGGCGATGCCAGAACAAAGCTTATTTCCGTAGCATACTGATTGACTCTAGCAGCTCCCAAGGCAAGAGGATTTAACATGAGATATCTGATGAGTGTGTGTAGCGCTTTGTTGTTAGGCGCATTCTTTGCCGCTCCGGTGTCGTCCCAAGTTGGGGATGCTTACAGGTTGTTTGGCAATTCGATTCGTGTTGACAGAGCTTCTCACTGGTTGAATTGGAACTATCAAAATGATCTGGTCAGTGCGCTGAACGTGCCTATAACAGACGCTGACATATTCGAGGTCAATGCGGAGGGAATGCGCCCAGTATTCTTTCGTCGGAACATAAACGTGGCTCCTACTGCATCCAGCTTCAGTTACAAGGATCTGGTCCGTGCTGGTGGTGATCTGATTAGTGGTGGTGGAAGCTCGCTCACGAACGATATTCTCGCTTCTGCCGCGCTGGATGGTAATCTTGAGACGTATTGGGAGCCATCTGTTGCTTCCAATTATGAGAGGCGTTTGACTGAGACGCATGACTTTTCCATAGAAGATTTGCGCAAATGGGAGCTTGAGGTTGATCTGGGTCGTTTAGTATATGTCGATAGTGTGACGGTAATTTTTCCTGCTGGCCAAGTTGGTGAAGAGTTTCTCGGAGAGCCGCTGAAGTCTTTCGCTCTGTTTGCCTCTATGGGTGAGCGGTTTCCCTTCCCACTGGGAAATAGTCTAAACTTTTCTCTCATCGGACAGGTTTCGACAAATTTTGCAGCTGGTAAGGTCGCTCAATGTGTCCGCGATGAGGGAGCTGGTTATGGTGGGGGAACGACGTGTGCTGGTGGTGACGCAGAATCCATCAATGCATTAGCTCTTAGACCCACGCCAGGAACCGACGGACGGTTTGTGCAGATGACGTTTCCTTTATCTCCTTTGGATCGAGCAGATTGGGACCTGGATGGCCTTCCTGACATAAGTGGCAGCTTCATACAGTATATCCGCATTAAGGTTACAAATTCTGATTTGTGGAGAGATGCGTACTTAGGCGCAGGCGAAGAAGGAAAAGTGTTGTATGATGCTTTACCGGTCGAACAGAAGGGAGCCCTTGTTTTTCAGCGCTTAACAGCAGGTGGTTTGTTAGTAGAACTGCAGGATGACGAAAATGGTTTGAGCGCGCGAGAGAAATACGACGCACTTCCCGAGGATAAAAAGGGCCTCATCCTTTACTATACCCGTGAAGTGCCGCGTGTCTCTGAAGTACAAGTTTGGGCTAAAGGCGATAACTATGCTTTGCAACCTGAAAAGCGAGGTGGGGCTTCGTATGAAAATGGTGGTTTAGGTGCTCCTGAACTGGCTACGGATGGTTTGTATGATTCAGAGTGGCAGGCCAATACTTGGTCTCCGATTTATCTCAAAGGCACAGCATGGTACGATTTAGGAGCCGTCTTCTGGGTAGATAATGTTTCGGTTGTCAATAAACGTATCAACCAGAGCCACCAAGGAGCTTTTCTCGGGCCGGATATTTTAGTTTCAGATGGTACTTTACTTAAGCCTCTTAATATGGATCAACGTGACGACTTCCCGCAGTTAGAAGAAGGGTTGAAGTGGGATAACATTATTTCTGCAGAACATGTTGACAATCATGATCAAGTAGTTCGAATCTTTCGGGAGACTTTCCAGCCTCGTAAAATCCGCTTCTTGCAGATTCGCGATATAGACGTGACCGGTAAGCAATCGGGACGCTATGGTTCGTTGGCAACCTTGGGTGAAGTACAACTCTACGGTGAAGGCTATCCAGTGAGTGTGTGGGCCTATTCTCCGCCCATTTCTCTTACTGACGCACGTGGCGAATTCATCCGTAAAACACTTCCGAAGATTTCTTGGGATGGAGACGTAATTATTCGTGACGTAGATCCAGTTTCAGGTGAGTCCTTTGAACGCATAGAGCCACTAGCTAACCATCCTGATGTGCGTCTACAAGTTCAAACGCGCACGTCAGATCAGACGGATACGAACTACACTTATTATGAGGTTGTTGAGATCGCTGGTGCGGAGGAAAGGCAAGAAGTAACCAAAGAAGTTTACGATGATTTGGTGGTATCGTGGTTGGCATGGGACATCTGGCAGACCCTGCCAGATAACAAACGACACAAAAGCCGAAAAGACGATGATGGAGATGGGGTAACGGACGAAGATCCCATTGATCTCATTGACAATGACGGTGACGGGCTGATTGATGAAGATGGAAAGAAATTGCGCCGTGCGCCTCGGTCTTCTTATGACCGCGATGGAGAACTCGCTTTCGTTGGTTGGAGTGAGTGGAGTGAGTCTTATGCGTCTACCGGTGGAATTAACGAGGCAACAATAACTTCGCCCAATCCGCGTAAATTCTTGCAGATTCGAGTTAATATTTCGTCAGAAGATCCGTTTAAAACAGCTCGAGTCAGTGAGATACGTGTAGATTTAGCTCCCCCTCTATCGTTGGAGTTAGCTGGTGAGTTAGCACTTCTCACAGATGAAGGTAAGGGAAGGCCAGTTACGGAGTTGATTTCTTCGCCTATAGACTACATTGCGCCCACGGGTGTCGATCCACTATCTGCGCAGAGCTTCTCTTATTTCATACGCGCAGCCGCTCCGGATCCAGCTGACGTTACGGTTCGTGATGGGTTTGATGAAATTCTGATCGTCACCCCACTGGCATCTCAACTCAGAGGAGTACGTCTGGGCACAGTTTCTACTTCTGAAAGTGCATCATTAGCTGACCCCAATACTACATTGACTACTGCCGTACAGACCAATTTCACAGATTTTTATGGTAAGAGCGACGATGGTGTTTTCCGTAACGAATCGGGTGACGAACTGGTGGTTATGGCTGCAAGTAGTGATTCTCTGTGGCTTCGTTTTTCTGATTCTATCAATGGGGGACTGAGAGGAAGTCGACATGCTCTTGTCGAAGTCCAGTTTGAGTCTCAGAGTTTTCGTGAAGGTATTGAGTTTGGCAGTTTCGTTCGATCATCCGAAGGAGAAGAGGGAGTTTTTCAACGGGTCGATACTGCATCGAAAGATGCAACCGAATTGGTTGAGTCTTCTACTGCGCGTGTGAGTTTAATGGCCTTGAGCAAAGATCTCATTCAGGATGTAAACATGGGGTCTTTCATCACGCCTAATGGTGATGGGATTAATGACGAACTCATTGTTCAATTTGCTCTGCTGAAAGTTATAGAGGATCGTCCACTTAACGTAGAGATTTTTGATCTTAGCGGAAGTATGGTGGGACGTGGTTCGGGAAAAGGCGCACTCGGTATGGTGGGTTCTCAAGAATTTAGCTGGGATGGACGTGATTTTTCTGGAGCTCTAGTGCCTCCGGGTATGTATATCTGCCGTATCGTTGTCGAGGCTGATCAGGGTGACAGTGAGTTAGTGCGTATTGTTAATGTAGCATATTGATGCATTCCGTGATTTGGAACAACGGTCATACGAAAACATGCGATTAAGGGAGGTTTTCGTGATTAAAGCTAAACATCTTATTTTACTCATAGCTGCTACGGTTTTGTCTATAGAACCAGGTAGGTCCTATGCTCAAGAGGATTTTGGTTCGCGGTTGGGCGTCAGGCGCGGAGGCGAGCTTTCTTACGAGCCAACTGGGTCTGGCGTTTTGTTTGATGCGTTAGATCCTGCTGTAAAGAAGTGGTACATTCCGCAAGAACTTTTCAACGAGTATCAGTGGCGACAGCAGGATTACACCAATTACGCGCGCCAAAATTACGAACGTTACGTAAGTACCACTCAAGAGGGCTATTATTTTTACGATCTTTATGGTAATTACATAACGCGTGGACAGCTGATTTATGACTGGCGTATTTCCGCGCCTCAGACTGCTGGAAGTAATTTGTTTAAAACGAACTTCTTCAGTGGGTGGTTTTCTAGTGTAGTCATCGCTTCAGACCAGAAGGGTCAGTACGCTTATGCGTTAACGATCGGTGATCGGATCCGGACCACACTGACCCCCATGACTTTCTCTAAGCCTACTTTCTCCGGTATTCAGCTCGATTTAGCTACAGATAAGTATGAAGCTACGTTTCTTGCCTCTCGTCCGTCTTCACCTGGTGCTGTTGGTAGCGCCTCAGGTTCTACCACAGGCGGGGGACGTGAACGCTCTAATGACACGAACTTGATCGGCGGACGTGGTACCGTGCAAATAGGAGATTTCGTCAAACTTGGAGCTACTTATCTTAGCGCGTTTAATGCGCAGACTAAAGGTCAAGCATTTGAGGGTAATCCTTTTGCTGGTACTCTTACCGAAGGTCAGAATAACGCAGACGTTTCGCGTATAGAAGTTCGATTGAGTGATGACTCACCGGAAGACGGCGTGGCAGGTGCTGCATATTTTCAAGAAGAGATGATCATAACAACGATTGATGGTGGTAAAATCAGTAACCGCCGTCGTTTGGGTGATAATAATATTCTCGATTTTTATCCTTCAATTCAAGGTGGTTTTCGTCGGGAGGGGTTTCTTTCTGCTGACGGCAACGAAGTTATTGTTTTGGTGTATGATTTGGAAGGACCTGAGTATCGCAACTCTTTCGGCCCTCAGCCTGAGCAGATAAAGAGCATCGAGTTCCAATTACTGTTAGCCAACGATTATCGAATAGACGTGACGTCTAATCGGCAGCTCAACGCGAACGGGCAGCCCGTTTTACTGTCGGAGGGTATCCCAGAACGCACCGTGCGTGCTGATGGAAATGTTAAAGACGGTTCGAACCAGCGTTTTGTCCAAGTCAACTATGGCTTACCAGTTGCTAATGAAATATTTGGTGTGACAATTGACGTATCTGACGTGGGCGGTTTCTACCTGTCTGGCGAGTGGGATCGTAACCGTCAGCATTTCCGCTATCCGCGCCGCTCAGAAAATGATGTGACAAAGCATAAAGCTTTCAATAATGCTGCAGATGCTTGGTTCGTGAATCTTTACAAAAGAGCATACCCTTATTTTGTATTTGGTGAAGTATACAACGTGGATCCCGACTATAGTACGAGTTCGTATCTTGCTGGTACGCAAAACGATGCCGCAGATATAAACTACGACGACGACACGCGTTTCGTATACGAATTTGTTGATGATAACGACGATCAGGATCGCAACCCTGACTGGCTGCGCTCTAATTTTTCTCAGGATACGCGCGTCTTTCCTGGCTATGATGAGAACAATGATTTTATCAACGATTTCAACCAGAACGACTCCGACGCTCGTGAAAATACGATGCCTGACTACGAAGAGCCTTTTTTACGCTACGCATCAGACCGTCCGGAGTTTTTGTTCGGAGTAGACATGAATAATAATGGCATTGTCGACCGTTTTGAGAATGACAATTTGCCGGACTATTTATACAAGCGTGATCGTCGTGGTTACAATGCCTATGTTGGGACTCAGTTAGGGCCGGAGGCCCGTCTCACCGTTGGGCGTTTAGATGAGCGGCAGCTTGCTGACGATCGTAGTAGCGTAAGTAATTACGTAATGCTGACTTATGACCAAAACTTTGCGCGTAAAGGTCGATTGCAAGTGTTTAACAACTTACGTCGCGTTCAAGATGACATCAGGGACGATATGATTGAGTGGGTAGTCCGTGAAGGATCGCGCGGTGCCTTCGTGCCTTATACTGACCCATTGCCATTCCGCGACGCTTGGGCTAACACATTCTATCTTGGGTATCAATATTCCAATGATCGATTACAGTTTAAAAATCGCGTCAAGTGGGAGGTCATAAATCAGGTTGATTATGATGAACGTCCTGTTGAGCAGCAGGATATTCGTGAGTCGGCCTCATTTTTGGGTATCATAAATAAACTTGACTACACTTTTGATCTGGGAGTTGTAAAATTTCAGCCGCGTTGGAAAAGTGAGTTCCAACGCTACCGACCTGCGGAGAAAGAAGATACGCAGATCCGGTTAGCAACAACTGAACTACGCGAACTGTTCTCGCTCATAGCGCGAATACCAATTCTTTCTCGGACTGAACTACAGACCGGTGTTGAATACTTGCTTGTTGAACAATATCGAAAGAAGATGGAGAATAACTCGCTTCGTTCAGACCGCAACGAACTTGTGTATGCTCTACAATTTACGAATAACGTAGATTTCCGAGGTTACAATCTGTGGACGCAGACGGGTTTTCGCATCGCACGGATTGACCGTGCATCGGCTGATAAGGCGCGTACCGAAACGGCAATGTTTATGACAGTCTACGCCGGTTTGGAATAGGGAGATAGTCATGTTAAAAAGTTGTTTACTGCTATTTTTTGTCGTGGCTGTAGGTTTCACAGGGTGCTCTTATAGATACTACGCAGAAGATCTGCGGCCGCTAAGCGAGTCAGATCAGGGTGAGAATAAAGAGGTTTCTGATGATGGCAGTGTCACTTACAATCAGGCACGTTTAGCCATAACTTTGCGTCCGATGACCGATGAAGAGTTAAACCGCCAGTTTAGCGCGTACTCTAACCAAGGAGCGAATTCTCCCAATCCTTACACTTTTGGCAACTCTGAGTATTTTCGCACAGGGGATACCCCGCAACGATGGACTGTTTTTAAGCTGAATGTTTCGAATTACGAGTACCCAAAAGTCTATCTCGATCCGGAAAAAGTGTATATCACCACGTCGAACGGTCGCAAGTACTATGCTGTAAACAGAGAACAGCTTTCTATTTATTACCGCCGATATGCAGGGGGGGGTAGTGGAGGTGACGGACCTGGTATTCCAGGAAACGCTTTTATTACTTGGAAAGAGCGTGACGGTATACTACGTAAAACTATGTATCCTAATGAGCAGATTTTCTCTGCTCAAGAGAGTGAGGGGTATATTGTGTTCGAGCCCCTTGCACACGATGTTGAACTGTTGACAGTGCACATTGACGATATTGTAGTTCGCTTCGATTATAAGGGTGATCCAGTTGAGACGACAGATGTCGAGGTATTGTTTCAACGTGAAGTAGGTCGGGTTTACCCTGACGGTAGTAAAGTGGCGAATAATAACGCTGAGTGAGCATATAATTTTTTATAAAGCAGGTTTTTATTTTTATTCGGACGCGACATTGCCTCGGCAGTGTCGCGTCGCTTTGTGTCAGATAAAACGCGGAGGAGAAAATAGCTTGACGATTCGAGTTGCAAGGGTGTGTTTGGTCACTGTTTTAATTCTTGCAGGTTGTGCTGAGAAGAGCGAAATACACGTTTCCAGTGATAGCATCGTAGAGGTAGGAGACGTGTCAATTACGGTTGATCAAATCTCGTCTTATGTATCAAACTTACCTCAGCATTTACGGGAGAATGACGAAGATTTGGAAGCTTACCGCAGTTATGCGCAGGGTTTAGTTGACAGAGAGATAATGCTACTTGAGGCAGAAAAGAGAAATACTGATAAATCACCTGGATTAAAACACGTCCTTGATAGAGAGACTAATAAACGTCTTACAAAGAAGATATCAGTTCTACTTGTTGATAGTCAGTTACACGTAAAAGAATCTGAACTGCTTGACGCTTATGAGAAGTTTGATTTAGGGTGGGAAGTTTGGCCTGCTCATATTTTGTCAGAAACGCAAGAGGATGCTTGGAAAGTAATTAATGAGTTACGTAAGGGTACTTCATTTTCAGAAGTCGCCAAACAGTATTCGAGAGCAGATGATGCGATAAAGGGTGGTAACTTAGGATCTTTCTTTGGTCAGGGCGACGTTGTGCCTGCTCTCAGGGAAGCCACGTTTTTCCTTGATGAAGGCGAATTTAGTGAGCCAATTCGTACGAAAGATGGTTGGGAAATTGTAAAAATTATAAAAAAAAGACGAAAAGATTATGCTACTTTGCGTGGGTACATAACTGAGAGAATGCTCAAGAAAAAATGGGCAGAGCGACGCAAGATTGTGGTCGATTCGCTAAGTGGCAGAAGAAGTCTAAGTATAAAGCGCAATAAGGTTCACAATGTATTGAACGGAATTTTTCGCAGGGGCTTGACGTTAGAAAATGCCAACGAAGAATTTGTAAGTTACGAAGGCGGACGTATTTTGGTGAGAGACGCAGTACAGGGAATTCGCGACTTAAAAAAAGGAGCATTGCCACCAGATAGTACGGCGGTTTTTGATGAAATAGAACGATGGATTTTGCCCGACTCCCTCTTTGCTTTGGAGGCGCGTGATCAAGGGTTGGATAACGATCCAGATATTGTTGCATTTAGGGCACAGCGCCAAGTTGCGCTAGTGATTAATCAACTCCGCATGGAACAAATTTCAGGTAAAGTGACAATACCTGATGAGCGGGTTATCGACTATTATGAAGAATACTTTGATACATATAAGAAATTACCCGGTGTCATAAACATGACAGAGGTATTAACCGAAACGAAAGAGGAAGCAGAACAGATTCTCCAACTCGCACGCGAAGGTGAGTCAATGGAGGAACTGGCAATCCGTTATTCTGTGAGACTGGATATGGAAAAGTTAGGGGGGCACGCTTTTACTGATAGCGGTCGTGTTGAGATCGCGTCGCTATTCCAATCGCCGTACCGGACCTTTTTTGGAGATAGTAATGATAAAGATGTGGGTATAGTTCAAGGGCCTTTAGAGGTTCAAGACCGATTTAGTGTATTTCGTCTTGATAAACCCTTCGAAAAAGAAGCTATTCCATTTAAACAGGTTAGGCGTCCTATTCGCGTTAAACTGCGAGAACAAGAAGAGACGAAGATTTTTAATACATTTCTTGATGATTTGAGATTAAAATATCAAAGTCAAGTTGAATGGAATGAGGACGCCTTGGTACGCCATTTTGACGAACGTTAGTGTATCAACATAGGCAGATGCATACCAAAAAGAAACTGGTAGAATCGTCTAAAATTGCTACCGGTGTAGCCCTGTTACTTGGACTTGGTTTAGTAGGAATTTTCGAAATAGGAATCCGCTATATTTCAGATCTGCGTGCTCCTCAACTTGTTGTCAAGTTGGCGCAATTTGAAGAAAAAAGTCTGCATTCTATAAATCCGACTTACGCACGCAGGTTCTTTTCTGGTGTTGACGTAGATGGGATGCGGATGACACCTCGTCCATTTGTTGAACCTCGCCATACGAATTCGCTACGCGTTGTCATTGTTGGAGGATCAACTGTTCAAGGTTACCCTCACCCTCGTCGACTCACTTCTTCTTCTTACTTACAGTCAATGCTTGGAGATGCCTTACCTCAACGGCGGGTCGAAGTATTCAACCTAGGAATTACGGCTATCTCGAGTTTCGCCGTTGCGCGTGTGGTTGAAGATGCAATGGAACTCAAGCCAGATATCGTAGTGGTTTATACGGGACACAACGAGATATATGGCGTATACGGTGCGGCTTCGCTGAACCAAGGGGGAGCATCAATATGGGTCAAAAAACTGTATTACAATATAATGCAATGGGGAATAACTGCGCTTGTGAATAGGGTAATACAGCTGTTTAATTCGTCATCCCGTGATTCACCCCCGACATCCTTGCTGAACGTGATGGCTGCTGCTGGTAGTGTTGTACCGGAAGATCCTCGTCGTATAGATGCCGAGAGAAATTTGCGATCAAATCTGCGAGATATTATAGATGTAAGTCAAGAAAATGATGTTTCGCTCTTGTTGTGTACTGTTGCCAGTAACGAGCGTGGTTTTGCTCCCTCTTATGCAGAACCTCTCATAGATACAGGTTCTCTCAATATGTGGAAAGAAATGATCGCTGATGGGAATACGGCATATAAAGAAAAACGTTTCAATATAGCTCTATCACACTTTGAAAATGCGTTGCGTTTGGATCCGCAAAATGCATGGAGCCATTTTCAAATGGGGCGTTGCTTAGAAATGTTGGGGAATAAAACTTCAGCGCGGAACGCCTACTTACGAGCACGAGATATGGATCCGGCTCCTTGGAGGGCAAGTAGTGCAATAAACCAAGTGATTCGAGAAACAGCTCAAGTTAAAGGAATTACTTTGGTAGATGGCGAAGTATTATTTACTAAGTATGGTTCTTCTGCGGGAATTGGTTGGGATTTGATGGATGACCACGTACATCCATCTGCTCAAGGCCAAATTTTACTGGCTCGAGAGCTTGCCGAATCAGTAGTTGATTTGTTGGCAGTTACCAGTGATGGTATGAAGGTGTCTGATGCTGAATACCGGCAGATTCAGGGAGAGACATCACTTGATGAATTAGCAGTTTCTCACGATATGTATATTCTACTGAGCGAAGAGCCAATGGGTGAAGGGAACGAATTACAGGCGGATCGTCTGGCAGAGCGTTCAGATTCTTTGTGGAATACGTTAACTATTGGTGAACGGAATGGATACCAGCGGTGGCGGAAGGGAAAGGGACCAGACCTCTTGCCACTAAATGCAGCGGACCAACTTTTTGCTCAGGGCGATTTGGCTCGTGCTTCGACTTATTATCGTGCAGCTGCATTAGAAGAACCTTTTACTCCCTGGGGTGATATATGGGCTACGCTTCGTTGGGGCAGAACTCGACAATTAGCCGGTATATTTGGGAAGGAAGAAAAAGCAATTGTCGAAACAATGAGATCGCGTCTGGATTTCTTGGCAAATACTTCGGACCTCTCACCCGGATTAGTGAATTTCTTTTATGGTTATTCTTCGTTTCTAATCGAAGGTGAGGGAGTTGAATTGCTTGAAAGCGCGATTGACGACAAGCAGGTAAGACGCCTGTTCTTCTTTGACTTGTTAGCTATACTTTGTGAAAAACTACCTGAGGATGGACGGCAGGGTGACGCCGAACGCTATGTCCGTGAAGTAACGGAAGAGATTGGGCAGATAAATTATGGAAAATTTTTACTGGAACAGATGGCACATAATCGTTAGGGAACCCGTTTTCCGGAACCTTCCTCTATATGCAAGAACTGATTACTCGCTAATTGCTCATACCGTTCTTTTAATCCTGAGAGCCAGTGCACTTCTAACCACTCGGCGTATCGCGCATTTGCTAAACCGAAATGGACTCGATAATCGCTTTGCGAAAGATAAGAGCGGCTACCGCGAACCTCTCTAACCTGCTCAGTACCATTTACAGATAAGATGAGACGTGCACCAACTCCATGGCGGTTGCTCTTAGTGCCGTGTAAGTTTACCCACAGCCAGTTAACATCTTTCTCGCTGTTATCGTTACGAAATAAGTTTAATTCTTCTCCCGTATTAAAAACAAGTATATCTACGTCGCCATCGCCGTCGTAATCTCCACTTGCTGTACCACGACTAACTTGTTCACTCGTCAAACCGAGTTGTAGTCCAACTTCTTTAAAACGCACGGGGCCATTTGATGAACCATCATTGCGAAAAAATAAATTGCGTTGTGGATACTGCGTTGAACGATCTATTTGTTCTATGTTGTCAAGGACGTGACCGTTAGCAGTGAACAAGTCGAGGTCGCCGTCGTGGTCATAGTCGATAAACTGTGTGCCAAACCCTAAGTAGGGCAGGGTAATCATGCCTGTTCCCGATGTAAAAGTTTCTATTGAAAAAAACTGATTGCCCTCGTTGTGATAAAGCGAGTTGGGTTCGGCTTGAAAGTTAGTAACAGTTATATCGAGTAAGGCATCCCCATCATAATCTCCCCAGTCTACGCCCATGCCAGCTTCCATCTGTCCATCTTGTCCATAGGCAACGCCTGCTAGTGATGCTCCTTCTACAAAAGTTCCATTTTGTGCATTGCGATATAGAAAGTTACGTACTGCATCATTTGCCACGTAGACATCGGGCCATCCGTCCACGTCGTAATCTGCAAATACAACTCCCAAACCTTTTCCTTCTTCGTCGTAAATTCTTGTCTGTTCAGATACCTCACTAAATGTGCCTGTGCCATCATTATTGAAAAGGCGGTCGGGAGATCCGGGAAAATTGGCTGGATGAGGATACCCCTTTTCTATCGTCCCATCATACGAATCTAAATCTGACATGTAGGGAGTATTGTCTTGGTCCGCATCAGAAAGAGAGTAGCGCACATAGTTCGCCACATATAAATCAAGATCTCCATCTCTATCGTAGTCGGCAAAAGCACAACTGCTTCCCCAGAGCGAATCGTTAGTAGCACTTTCTTGACTGATATCGTAGAACTGACTCCCATCGTTGCGAAATAGAACATTGGCACCAAAGTTAGCGAGGTATAAGTCGAGATCTCCGTCACCGTCTATATCACCTGCGGCAAATCCCATCCCATAAGATCTGTCGTCTGCTCCAGCAGCGTGCTTTAATTGCGTAAAATTTCCTCTATCATTGCGAAATAACGCGTTGGGTGGTCGTGTTGCCATACTGCTGTCTAAGGCACCGCCATTGACGGTATAGACATCAAGGTCCCCATCGTTGTCAAAGTCAAAAAAGCCACCTCCCCCACTCATTGTTTCTGGAAAGTATTTATAAACACTGGCTCCATTGTCATGTCGCCAGTTTAGACCTATATCGCGTGCGACGTCGACAAAAGTAATTGAATTTTTCTGATTTTTTTCTTGCTTATTCGTAGCCGGTAGCTCGGGAGTGTCCTGAGATGGACTACCACAGGATATAATAGCAGTGTAACAAACGATAAGGAGATAGGTTGGCATATTCAACGTGTCGATTCAAGACGAGCTATACGCTGTTTTGCGTGAATACGCTCCGGTATATTATCGTCAGTCTGGTCGAGAAACTGTCTATAAGCTTTGAGAGCAAGGAAAGTTGAATCGGTCGCCTCGTAAACGGCTGCTAACCCCAGATAACCGCGGGCATATTGGGGGTCGATACTCAGCACAGTTCGGAAAGATTGAAGAGCCGACGGCCACGCTTTTTGTCGTTGATATGTGACTGCTAAGTTAAAATGAGCATCAACAAATAAAGAGTCGGCTGCAATCGATTGCTCAAATGAGCCTCTTGCAGCATCCAGATCGTTATGCAGTTGTTGTATGTTTCCCAAGTTATTCCATGCGTGTGGTTGTGTGCTGTCTATTTGAAGAGAGCGGATGAAGTGGCTCTCTGCACGCGCGTATTTCTTCCCTAAGAGATCTATGTATCCGGCAGTGGAATGAAGCTGAGCAATTTGTGCATTATTAGGGTAGGCAAGTATGCCGCGTTTGCAGAGGGAAAGACTTTGAGTCAAGTCCCTTTGCCTAAGTAATAAATGTGACAGGCTAACGATTGTTTCGAGATGTAGAGAGTCAATTAGTAAGATAGATTGGTAATGAGTGCGTGCACGTCGGGTGTCTCCAAGTGCGAGGTAGTGATTTGCCAATTCACTATGGAGCTTGGTGTCGTTGGGGGCTTCATCTAAAGATCTACGGAGTTGAGCTACATATGCACCGTGTTCGGCTAATGATTCGAAACGTTGCATATACTCTTGGGCTTCTTCTCTGCGGCCCAATTTTGCTAATGCGGTTGCCAGATTGTAATGGGTTTCTGTATGAGTTGGACGTAAGGTCAGAGCACGGTGAAAAAGTTCTACGGCGACCTGTGGCAGTTGCCTATGCATATTTAATTGGCCAAGCAGTCGAGCCGTTTCTGCATGTGTAGAGTCAATTTTCCAAGCATACTCCAATGCATCAGCAGCGTTTTCAAAGAGTCCCTGTTTCATATACAACGAGCCCAACTCACGGTGCAATTCTGCTGATGTAGGCTCGATTTTTAAAGCTCGCTGCAGGGATTCCGCTGCTTGGTTATAGTTTCCTTGCTTTGCTGAAAATAAGGCCAGCGTGGTAAGGGCTGGGACGTAATCGGACATGTCCTCTAATAGAGCGACTGCTTCGGGTAGACGGCCTTGGTCCGCGCGTAGTACGGCCAAATTATGTCGACTTTCGTTGTGATGAGGATCCGCTGTTAGGGCGAGTTCATATTCTTGCGATGCTAAGTCAGATTGCCCTAAAAGGGCATAAATATTGCCGCTCTCGAAATGGGTTAGGTGAGTAATGTTAGGTGATTTTTCTCTTGCCAATTGAAAAAATTTGAGCGCCTGTTGATAGAGTTGTTGTTCAGATGCTAAACGACCTTGTTCAAATAGCGATTGTGCATATGACAGATTGCTATCAGATGACGAGTTACAGGCTAGGAACAGATAGAAAAAAAACAAACAGAAAGCATTGAGCATGATGTGCTAAGGTGCGCTTTGTTTGCGCGCTTGTGCAATCTTTTGTGTCAACTCGGATGATGCGTTTTGCACACTTATCTTCTCCCATTCTTCGAGAGCTTTTGTCCAGTCTTTCTGAGCTGCATAAATATCTCCCAGTGTCTCTCGAGCACCACTCATGGTTGGGGTAATATGTAAAGCCAAATCTGCTGCTTCAATCGCTTTTGAAAATTGTTCTAAGTCCAAGTAACCGCGGCTTAGGTTTGCTTGGTAGAAGTCGGTCCGTGGAGAAATGAG
Organism: uncultured bacterium; assembly: GCA_964011675.1. GTDB lineage: Bacteria > Latescibacterota > UBA2968 > UBA8231 > UBA8231. The sequence goes on along the minus strand of CAXGPR010000023.1, from coordinate 11,866 downwards.
AGTCGCCTGTTTGTAGTGTTGCACTGCATTTTGGACGTCACCAGAGCTGTGTAACAAGAGGCCGAGGTTGTTGTGGGTCTCTGCCAGTTGTGGGTTAAGCTGTAATGCGCGCAAATATAGCGCACGCGCTCTGTCTACATATGTGACTCGTGATTCAGGCGTAGTGCCTAAGCGCAGGTATAGGTTGCCTAAGCCCTGGTAGGCTAGTGCATGAGTGCTGTCTAGCGTAATGGCTTGGCTGAAATGCTGCGCTGCTAGGCGCAACCGATTGAAACGAGCGTACATGCTTGCCAAGTTGTAATGAGCTTGAGGTTGATCAGGGTTTTGCCTTAGAGCATTCTGATGGGGAGTAAGTTGACTCGCTTGTTCTTCAAGTCGTTGAGCATGTTTTAGCAGCCGTTGGCCTGCTTCGGTTTTGCCTTGACGAATAAAAGTTTGCCCTAAACCATGGAAAGCTGCACTGTGATATGGTTTCGAAACAGTTGCGCGTTTTAGCTCAGATTGTGCTCTTTTCATATCGCCTTGTTGTAAATAGGCTAACCCCAATTGGGTACGTGCTTGTGTGTTGCTCGAATCGATTTTAACGAGATTTGAAAAAAGACGAATCGCCTCATCAGATTGGCCTTCGCGAAGGTGTATGAGAGCGAGTGTATAACGAGCTTCGCTTGCTTGCGGCGCGAAGCTTATCGCTTCGCGGAGCAGGTTGCAGGCTGCTTCCGAGTTGCCGTCCACGTCGTATAACAGCTTTCCGAGTGCGATACGAGGAGCGGCATAATCAGGTTTGAGTTCAATGACTTTCTCAAATAGACCGCGTGCTTCTCCATAGCGACTGGTTGCGTGTAAGACCGTACCCAAATAGTAATTGTACTGCGGATTGTCGGGTTTCGCCGCAATGGCCTGGCGGTAACGAGATTCAGCCCCACTGAAATCGGCACGTGCTTGTAGCGATCTGCCTTCCTCAAATAATTGGCTGTCGGTCGAATAGGTAGATGCTAATTGCGGGGAAGAAGTTTTTACTTGCGGACTATTATCATCGATTGGTGGTGTAGTCTCCTGGACACATCCGATACAGAGTGCGTATATACAGACGAATATGTACTTCATGCCTTACTCCACAGTAATTTTGTTGTCTTCTTTAAAGATGGTGTAGAAACGGTTCGCTTTCACAGAGGTATAGTGCTGTTCAGTTGCATCAGCCCATCGAATTATAATGTCTGCGTGCTGGTTTTCCGCAAGCCCAAAGTGTTGACGTAAATCATTTTGTGATTGAAAGCTTGTCCCTGTTCGAACTTCGCGCATCTGTCTTCCATCTTCGGTCTGAAGATAGACACGTGCTCCAATGCCTTCTCTATTTGAGCCGCCCGAACGAAGACTTACGGAAAGCCAATTACCATTTTGTTGACTGTCATTGCGCAATAGGTTTGGAGCAGCGTCCAGATTAACGACTAAGATATCGAGATCGCCGTCGTTATCATAGTCGCCATACGCCGCTGCGCGACTTACTTCTTTTACCTTTAGGCCTGACCCGGCTTGGTTTGAAATGTCGTTAAAACGACCCTGTCCATCGTTGTGGTATAACAGGTTTGGCTGTCGATACTGCATGGCAATCCCAGCTTGTTCAATTTCTGGCATTAGATGACCATTTGCTACAAAGAGATCTTCATAGCCATCAGAATCGAAGTCAAAAAAGAAGGTACCCCATCCCATATGGGGGCGGCTAGTACCTGCTAAATTCGCTTGTCCACTCACATCTGAAAAATAACCCTTCCCGCTGTTGCGATATAGCGTATTGTGATCTTGTGAAAAGTTTGTAACGAACAGGTCAAAGAGTCCATCCCTATCATAGTCTCCAGCAGCTACGCCCATGCCTGCCTGCGGTCGCCCATCTCCACTGTAGGCGACAGACTCGATAAGGGCGACGTCGACAAAACGTTGGCGGTCGTTTCGAAACAAGGTATTGGGGTGTCCGTCATTTGCAACATATAAATCTGGGTCTCCATCATCATCATAGTCGGTCCACAAAACGCCCATTGCGTAGTAACTAGGGCCAGTTAAGCCTACTTCGGCGCTGACTTCTGTAAAATGCCCATTTCCTTCGTTGCGATATAACAGATCGGCTTGAGGTCTGGCGCCGACTGGGCCACAGGCGGATTGGACACCATTATGTGTGCACCATTGATCGTAAAAAGGGGGGCCACTGAGGGCGAAGTCGATATAATTGGCTACGTATAGATCCAGATCACCATCGAGATCAAAATCGGCGAAAGATGCACCAATACCCCATCGCGAAGAGCCCAAGCCAGCTGCTTCCGTGTGGTTGGAAAATGTGCCGTCACCGTTGTTTCCCAACAGCACGTCGGGACCCCATCGCGTGGCATACAGATCTGCATCGCCATCTCCGTCGTAATCGGCGAAAGTTACTCCCATTGTCCAACCGGTTAGGTGTGTATCACTACTATCCGTTACGTCCGTGAAGTGAGCGTCGGCCTCACCTCGGTAAAGAGCGGTTCCTATCGTTTTTGCTAAGATGCTGTCTTGAGGTACTCCGTTAGTGAGGTAAATGTCCAAGATGCCATCATTATTATAATCCCAAAAGCCGCCCCCAGCAGGCTGTGTCTCGATGATATATTGCTTTTCAGCTGAGCCAGACATGTTTATATGGTCGATGCCTGCAGTCTTTGCAACATCGATAAAAAAAGCCGCTTGAGAGTGCGCGATATTATTCCAGATAAAGCAGCCTATCCAAATCATGAAGGCTGCATTTCTAACCCTAATGAGTTGATATAGTTTAATCATGGTGTGTGCGAACGGGATAAAGTGGACTTTATAGCCTGGCGGATTGTTTTAGAATCAGGAAATCTTTTTTCGAGTTTGGTCAAACTATGCAAGCCTTTTTGCCTATGCCCTTTACGTATGTCGAGCAGAGAGAGATTCACAAGGGCTTCGATATTATCAGATTCTTGAGTAAGAGTATACTCAAAATACTTTTGAGCTTGAACTAAACTTCCCTCCAGAAAGTGAACTGCCCCAAGCGCATTAGCTGCAGCTGGTAGCTGTCCGATCGACCATGCTTTTTCATAGGATTCCATCGCACCAACGGTATCGCCTACACGGTGTAACGCGCGTCCAAGTTCGTATTGCATCCAAGGGTCTGCGGATTTCCATACACTCGCTTTTTTAAGATGACGGCTTGCCTGTGCGTAGCGTTGGTTTTCGTATAAAAAGCGTCCGTAGTAATAATGAGTCATTCCATTGTTTGGGGCGATTTCTAGTGATTTGCGAAACGAATTGTTAGCTTGGACAACCTTTCCTTTTTTTGCATAGGCACGCCCCAGTATAACGTGCGTATCATGTCTGCTGGGATTATCACGGGCAGTTCGCTCCCCTTCGATAATTGCTTGCTCAATCTTTCCCATATTGAACAGGGCAACAGTTAAGTTGTGACGTGCATAATTGTATGTTGGTTCCAACTCTAAGGCGCTCTTTGAATGGGCTATAGCGCGCGCGTAATTTCCCTTTCGAAGGGCTACTTCTCCCAGATCAAATTGCAGTTGAGCATCCCGTTCATTACTCGGCGCAGCGGGCCAGTTCAAAATCACCACGAGTGTGAGAAAAACTGGGAGTAACAACCCACGTCTTCGATTGCGAATGGTCTCGTAAAGAAATTGTCCGCCTACGGCTGCATAAAGAATAAAGAGAGGGAGCACTGGTATTCGATAGCGGGCAGTGACAAAAAACAATAGCACTGAGAGAGTATAAGTGAATACATATAAGCGAAGAATGGTGAGGTCATTTCTGTCATTTTTCCAGGTTAAAAACAGGCCAATTATAAAAAGGGGGCTGATGACTCCAAAGGGGAAGGATAATAAATAATCCCACAGCAAAAAGCTGATTACGTGAGAATATTGTCGTGCGAAATAGATGTCTATGTTGCGCTTGATTTCTGGTCCACTAAAGAAGAGATAGAGTTTACGAACGAGAGTTTGGAGATACTCTGTGGGTTGTGCGGCTATATAAGACAGAGACTGATCGTAGAAATAGGCTGACTTAGCGGCGGCTGTCGTGAAGCCAGCGTTAACCGGCATCATTGCCATTTCTTCCCATTCCATTCCGGGATGTATAGACACTTTTTCGTCATATTGCCCGCTGTTGCCTATGTAAAAATTTATTCCGCCATTCGATGATATCAGCACTAAATCGGGTTCTAAAACGTAGTTACGCAGGGTCGCTGGTAGGATAGTTAGCGAAAGGGTTATCAGAAAACAAGATGACAAAACGCATCGCCTACGCAGTTTACTTTTCCCATGCTTGCAGTATAAGACAAACCAAACAATAAATACGGCGATAAAGAGTAGTATATTGGGTCGGGTCAGTGCAGCTAAACCAGCGAACAGGCCAGCTGTAATCCAATAAGGGGGTGTCCGTTTGTTTGTAGCAATTATAAGCTGTCTAAGTAGCACTAGGTTCAAGAAAACTTCTAGCGCCACAGCCAAGATCTCCCCTTCAAAAAAAATAAAAGTACCACAAATAGAGGCTGTAATACCTGCGGTGCGGGCAACTTTCTCGTTAAAGCATTGACGCGCTAAACAGTATAGCATCAGGCAAGAAACAGTGCCCATTGCGTTTTGAACCAAGCGAATGACTATGAAGTAGTCGTTTGGAAAAACCCAACAAATCAACGCCAGAAGATATATGTAAAGAGGAGGTTGCCAAAATGGTTCGCTACCGCTTGCAATATCACCACTGGCAATATTTAACGCTTGTTTTAGAAAGGTGTGAGCGTCTACTATGGGGGCATCAAAAAAAGGACTAGAGGTCGATTCCAATAAGTAGAGGAACCGCAATAGGAATGTCCCGATAAGAAACAAGGGTAGGAACAAGTAATTGCCCAATATAGACCTAAGTAATAAACAGCCCGTAGATCTAACAAATTCGGGAGACAAGGCAATGGCCTGTCCCCCGAATTTGTTAGATCTATACTATGTTACAGTTTTAATAAACTAGGGAAATAGTCCCCGAGTGTTCGCTTGCAGAATCATCGCTGCCGATCTTCAAATAATACAGGTAAATACCAGGTGCTACTTTAGCACCGCTCTCGTCATTTCCATCCCAGCCAATACGAATAGTTCCCGCATTGCTATTGACCGTATCTAAGTGACGCACTGCGCGTCCAGAGAGATCATAAATTCCTAACGACACATCTACTTGATCGAGGACCAAAAACAGGTCAAAGGAAAATACGACTTCGTCATTGATGCCATCTCCGTTAGGTGTAAATGGGTTTGGTAACACATTTGGAGCTTCAAGAAGTTGGTCGATTTCATCAACCACTACTAAAAGAGCATTTGTGGCGACTTCCGGTGTGGCGTCGCCTCCTGCAGTCGGTTGTGGAATCGACTCTCCTTGATTTCCAGATAAGTCATTCCAGACAGAACTGGTAAATTCCTTTGAGCCGCGAAATAGTTTGGAGCGAAATACTACTTCTATGTTTTGCCCAAATTGGAAATCGCTTGAGCGCATTTGGGGTAGTTTAATGAGTAGTTTAGGCGTTTGTGTGATGGGATCAATAACCATACTTTGGGCGAATTGCCCAAGAGAATCTGCACCTTCAAAAGCCGGAGTTATCCGGTTGACTGGTGTATCTATGAGTGGATCTTGTGCTTCTGTTGCGGTAGCGGCGACTTCTGTCCACATTTGCCCATCAAAAAAGAATGTGTCAATACGCGTCTCAATGGAGGGAACTGCTATCTCGATACGGTTAAAGCTACCTGCATCATTTGTGCCAAATAGGGGACGCATGAAGTAGCGGAATGAAGTCTCTTCACCCAGTGTGACCTGTGAAGGGAAAATTTCTGCAACAACGCCCCCGTTGACCAACGGGCTATCGTAATCAAACTCGAGGAAATCTAATTGAACTGCGCTGTCGTTCGTGCTGTCAAAGAAAATGCGAAACTGTATGTAGCGCGTTCCCCCAGGGAGAGGTAACTGAACGCCTGTATCACTCCATTGATTTACGGGCAGACTCTCGTCTATCAGTCCATCTTCAAATTTGAAAGGTGCGGACCAATAACTCCATCCATCCGTACCGTCCGTGCCTATATCGGCCCCTAACTCGTTGTACTGTAACTCACGTGACTCAACCCGTCCTTCGGTTAGTTTAATCCATGAGAAAAGGTCGAGTGTATTGCCATCGACATCTCGAGTATCACTTATTCCGGGGCCCAGTCGTCGTGCATACAAGTGGGTATCTAAGGTATTGCCAACGCGAAACTGTATGCGCACGTTGCCGTTTTCTCCAATGCGACGGCCACGCCAACGCACCCGCCCCCAGTTGACAATATCGCCGTTTGAGTCAGTAGGGAATTGTGTTAGGTAATCCGATTCTTGCGAAGATGAGAATTGTTCTATTTCACGGTCATAGCGACGAATTCTAGGTGCGAGTGTGCCAACGTCAATGACTTCCGAGGTGAAAATGGCGTCTGTTGCAAAACCTTCACCGTAGAATTGGGCTTCCGCCGTTTCTACGCGAGTTCCGTTTGGATCGATTGAGAGAATGTCGATGCGCCCCAAAAGTTCAGGTGGATTGAAGTGTATATCTTTGACAACTGGATTGAATTGCCCGCGCACTGTTGGTACTATCAGTTTATCAGCTTGCAAACCTTGGAGCCGATTGTTAATAGATTTTGGACCAGCTGCTCTGATGTAGTAATTGGCAATGGTCGCATCGGGTAGCGTAGGACGCGGACGAAAAACGATTCTGTTTATGTTGTAGAATCCCATCAGGTTGATACCAACGCCACCGCGGTTTAACAGAGCAGAACCATAAGCTGTGGTTATGTCACTATCTACCATGAGGGTCGCGTCCTGCCGACCAATAACGGCAGAAGTCGACCAATAATCAGGGGAGATGGGATCCGCTGTTTCATTGCGATAGCCGAACTCACTTGGAACAACCATAAAAGGTCTGCCAGGTGATTTTCCAGGTACGATGCCACCAAATTCTCCTGAGATGAAACGCTGGTTCAACAAATAGGCGAGGTTTCGCAGGCTGTCGAGACGAACGGGGTGTAGCCAAAGCGTCTGGTTATCAACTGTGCTATGCTGGGGTAGTGGACCGTCTTCGTCGATTAGACCATCGCCATCGTCGTCAATGCCATTGCGCGGGTCTTCATTCTGCAAACCGTCATAATCATCGTCAAAGTCAGAATAGAGTCCGTCTTCTCCGCTGAGGCCATCTCCATCGTTGTCTATTTGTGGATCTGGTCCATCCTCATCTATAAGGCCGTCATTATCGTTGTCAAATGCTTCAATGGGATCTTCATCGATTTGTCCGTCACCATCGTCGTCAATGTTGTTAATGGGATCTTCGTTTAGCATGCCATCGCCGTCATTGTCAACCTGAGGGTCGACGGGATCTTCGTTAATCAACGCGTCGCCATCGTTGTCGATTAATTCGACGGGATCCTCGTCAATGAGTCCATCTCCGTCGTCATCGGCCAGTAGTTCGACGCCCCAACCTCGTCCTAAATCGATGCGTCCCGATACAGGGTTCAACGTCCATGGGTGTTGGGCATCGCCAACGCGCCAACTGCGAATTTCGGCTTCGATAGAGGCTCCAGGGAGTAGGAAAGCGCCTAGCGCCAAAGCGAAAAGTCGATTCATTAGTTCGCTCCAGGTCTCTCTTGCTTTTGATGAGATGGATTCATGGATCTAACGCAGTTTGTCACACTCATACAAGTTAAGAAAAAACAATGCTCTTCACAATTGGATTTGCTCTACTTTTTCATCACTTCCATATTTTAAACATCTGATCTTTTGCGATAAAGACTATCTTTAAAAGAAAATACGGATAAAACCATTTTTTTGGTTGAATTCAGTTTGCGTTTTATCGATGATTTGTAGATGTGTGGATCAATTTTAAACGGCGCAGATTAACACATGATTCGAGTATTCATAAGTGTAGCCCTTTGTTTGTTTCAGCTTGCATATGAAATCGATTCAGTAGGAGCTGTTGATTCTTTAGGCGTAGGTTTTCGCGGTAGCATCGCTCGTTGGAATCAGGGAGTAGCAGAGGCGCGTTTTGTAGCTATCCGTGCAGATTCCATATGGACATGGAACGTGCAGCCCAATAGCAACTTGGCTCCCGGTACTTTGGAGCGGGATGGTTATGTCTTGATGCCAGGTGACGATGGGGAAGTGGCCACATTTGTCGCAGGTGCCGAGGTTATGTTTGATGGGGCGGATTCAACGGCTTTCAACCCCGATGATTTTGCCGATCGCTTTGGTGTAGAGCGGACTTCCCCCTTGTTTATAGATCTCGGTGCGACTTTCCGTGTGGATCGAATACGGCTCTACCCTCGGCAGGACGCCGACCATAAAATGTTGTTTCCACGCTCTTTCAGTTTGTCTACAAACGGCGGAATCGGTCAAGATGGAGAGGTCGAAGCGGGCAATTTACTCGAACGTCCTTTCGAATCTGTGTTTAATTATTACAGCTCGAATCCGAATCGCGAACCCGTGTTGGAAAGGCGATTCGAAAGCAGGTATGTGCGTTTTATACGCATACATGTTCGCGAAAATCAGCCTTGGGAAATAGCAGAACTCCAGGTGTTTAGCGATGGAACGGGCGTTACTGGTGAATATACTTCGATTCCTATTATGGCCGCCCGAGGCCCGAGACCCCTATGGGGGCGGGTGCGGTATGAAGGGGGAGATATCGCGCAGCTGCCCGTTACAGTCCAGACTCGAACGGGCCCCGATGCATCCCCACAACTCTACTATCGCTATACGGGGGTTGGCGGAGACCGACAACAGGTGAGCGCTGCTGAATATACGCGTCTCGATTCTATTGAGAAGGGTCCCATACTCCGTAATCCAGATTGGTCATCTTGGGAGACGGTTACTGATGGGCGCGTTCGTTCACCGAGCAACAATCCATTTATCCAATTTCGTCTGCAAATTAGCGGCCCCGGCACAGTGATAAAGCGGTTAGCCATAGAGTACCTTAACCCACCCATTGCCGATGGTTTGGATGCAGAGATTGCGCCGATCGTAGTCGAGGCAGGTAAGCAGACGAATTTTGTCGTATCGCTACAAACTCACATGCGGATCTGGCGAACAGATGGCTCTCTATTGCCCAACGCTGATACGGGTTTCCAGAGCTTGCGAATTCAAACTGCAGCCCGTATTGATGCCGTAGATAAAGTGTTGGTAGATGATCGTGAGGTTGAATTCACGGCAACGTATGATCCAGTTGAAGGAACCGCCGTTCGTCTGCGGCGAACCATCCTTCAGGACGGGACGTTTATACAGGTTTTTTTTCGCGGAGCGGTTTTTCGCGATGCCACTCGCTTTGACGTGCAGGGCAGTGACCGTCGTTTGGTTGAGGGAGAGTTACTGACCGTTCACCAGTCTGCTCGCGAGGAAGACGTCGATCCCCTATCGCTGGGGGGCAGTTTAGTCGTACGGATTGCTAGCGAGGAAGGGCGTTTGCCGCTTCTTGAAGGTGTTTCTGTTTCTTCCCCGGTTATATCGCCTAATGGAGACGGTATCAATGATCTTTTTGAATTGCGTTATGACCTGCTCAAATTAACTGCTCCGGCTCCCTCGCGCCTCCATATCTATGATTTAGACGGCAGATTGATACGTCAATTCGATGGTGGATTACAGCTTAATGGGAATCAGATATATCGCTGGGATGGACTAGATGAGGAAGGGAAGCGTCTTGCGCCTGGGCTTTATATATACCGTCTATCAATTAGCACAGACACAGGCATTATAAGAGAGAATGGCTTGATAGGAATTGCTTACTAATGCGTGTTAGCTCGTTCTTGTTTTCTCTAATTTGGGTCACTTGGGTTTTTGCGCAGGAAGGTTATGAGCTGCGTGCGAGAAGCGTGGTTGTGGAAGGATCGAAAGCGTGGCGTGTTTGGGATACGCCGCCGGGCGTACGTGAGATTGACTCAACTGGTACGGTGCGCCCGCGCTTCTTGCGTTCTGAAAATAATGCCGTGCGTAACGCAGGACAATTTTTTCGTGTCGGAGCGGAGGAAGATACGATCTACGGCGGCATTGGTGCTGCGGGCAGTAGTATTTTGACGGCGCCCAATGTGATTGACGGCAACATTGAGACCTTTTGGGAACCGAGCAAAGAAGACGACATAAATAGCTGGTATGTAGAAATTGATCTGGGAAGGACCATTATTGCTCGACGCATCGTGGTTCGATTTGCACCGGAAGAGCAAGGCGATCCCTTTCTTAAATTTCGCGTTATGATTTCAGACGGACGCGAAGCTTTTGGCCGTGATAATCGAAGACAGTTTTTGCGCGTTGGCCAGATCAATTTTCGAAATAAAGATCAGCGAGAATTCACCTTTGACATTGTGCCCTTGCGGCCGGCACCAGCGGGCGTTGCTGGTGCAGTAACTCAGTTTGTCCGCATCGATGTTCTCGATAGCGATGGCGATCGGGGTGCGGAAGTTACGCCCGAAGGATACGAACTGCTCGGCGAAGAAGACCGAGGGGCAATTGACTATTTTCGCGTTACGGTCGCAGGGCGTGAAATTGCCGTACTGCCTGCGACTTATGCGCTCTTGCCTGAGGTGGAACGTGGTCCTGTGCGATATTATCGGCGTGAAAAGCCGCGTTTGGCAGAAATTGAGGTGTTCGAGCTTGGAGACAATGTAGTGGCGCTGACGCAGCGCGAGCTTTTTCAAGATCAGACGCTGCTTGGTAACCTGCTACGGAGACAGCTTACGGACGGCCTTCACTCTTCTTCGTTTGATCTGCGCTTATACAATCCGCTAAAAAACGAGAACCAGCTCGAGATAGACCTCGGTGCAAAATACTGGATTGATCGAGTGCGTTTAATTAGTCCAGAGAATCCGCCCGTTGCCTACCAGGTGCGAGTCTCAGATGGCTCACTTGACCCTGCAGGTGAGTTGGTGTGGCGTCAATTTGACGAGCGTTTTAACCCACAATCATTTGTCCAGTTGGAAGAGCGGTTTACACTGCAGGAAGTGCGTCACATAGAGCTGCGTCGTTTGGAGTTGGTCGGATCTGCCGCTGAGCGTGCCACGTTGAGCGAGGTGCAGGCCTATGGAGAAGGGTATGTGTCTGAGGTAGTCATGACTTCTCCGCTTATAAAACTGGACCGAGCGCAGATCTTTTCGAGTGTGGAGTGGGATGCCGACGTGCCTCGAGGGGCGCGTCTTGAAGTGCGCACGCGCTCTGGAGACGATTTGATTGAAGACGTTCACTACTACGATCGATACGGAAGGGAAATCAGCGAAGATCGCTGGGTTAATATTCGGAACCCCGACCATCGGGGACCGGTCGTGGTGAATGAGTTGATCGGTCCCAAATGGAGTAATTGGAGCGACATATACGACGAGAGTGGAGATTTTTTCCGTTCACCTAACCCCCGTCGTATGGTGCAAATCCAGGCTCGTCTGCGCAGCACGGATCCACTGCGTGCACCGGCGCTTCGTCGGATGGAACTCAAATTCAGTGCGCCGTTGGTCGACCAACTACTTGCCGAGGTTTGGCCAGTACGCGGGATTGAAGCCGGACGCGATCAGGAGTTTACCGTGTATATACTGCCTTCATACAAGGTGGGCGATCCTGGATTCGATCGGCTCAAAGTACGTGCAAGCTCATCGTCCAAGCTGGATTTAATATCCGTGAGGTCTGGTAGCGCAACGGCGCTGCGCTTTGGCGCTGGTCAGACCCTCTGGCCAGGAGCTTGGTCTGTGGTAGAAGAGGGGCCCGGCTATTTTGAACTGGACCTGCCTGAAACCGCTCGCCGTAGTTCTGGAATCTATGCGATCACGTTTAAGACGCGCGTCTTTCTAAACAGCACAACCTT
>CAXGPR010000022.1:0-49940 GCA_964011675.1 uncultured bacterium | reverse complement strand
GTGTGGGTGCGTTCGACGCCGTCCTGTCCTCCCTGCATCACCATGGTTACAAAAGCGTCCATGCCGCTGAGTGCCTCTTTTAGGACCACTGGGTCGTCAATTGAACCGCGCACGAATTCGACGTCGTGCTGTGGATCGTGAAGGTCGAGGATGCGAATCTCGTTTTCTTTGCTGAGATATGGAGTTAGAAATGTGCCAACGTGTCCAGAGCCTCCCACCAAGAGAATTTTCATAGATCATCTGCTTTTGAATCGTACGCGTCCACTAGATACTCGTCGATTGATAATGGCGCACGCCTGCATGCGAAGCCTGTGGGTAAAATGACAATTTAACCAAGGGTTAAGAGCGGTCTTAGGGTCCTAGTGGAGGGTATTCATTAGGCGTGTAGACTGTTGTACTATCCGCGATTCTACATCGCGAACAAAGGGCGCTGGCCGGATAAAGAGATGATAAGAGCCGTCCACTTCGTACCCGCCTAAGTCGTAGGTTTCCTCGGATGGGACGTAGGCAATAAGTCCGTTGGCATAGGCGCAGGCTATCGCAGTGCGAGGTTGGAGAATCGCTTTAAGATGTAGGCCTATTTCGGCTAGGACTTCTCCTCCAAGAAAGAGGGCGCAGTATTCGTCGTCTAAATGGAGTGCCTGTATCTCCTGAGGGCATCCGTCCGGCAGGGGTCCTTTAGAGCGCTGCACCTGCATGGTGACGGCCCACTCTCGTCGCCGCGGATCCGAAGATTCAGCCGATTCTCGCAGGGCTTCACTCGTTGGTAGATTCGCATAGGGCAGTAGGTGAAACGCGTTGTCAATGCGTAGGTTGTCTGCCTTTACGGAAACAGCATCACCGAACGTGGCCAGCACCTCTTGCGCAAGGACGCGTCCCGCCGCGGCCAGTTCGTCAAACGTAGGGCGGGCAAAGTGATTAGGATCTTCGCCATACCATGGGCGGATATTTCCCGCACAGCCTGTGGCAAAGAGCGCCGGAACGCCGGTTTCTTCCTCGATAGAGCGGCACAAATAGCCCGGGTAGTCTCCTCCGATTAAATAGCCTCCCAAGCTCGTGGGATGACAGCCAAAAAATGTGAGGCTTGCGATGGGGCGATCCTGCAGGTCGGTGCACCACAGCGTATCGAGGTCGCGATCCATGGCTCCGTCGGGATGGGGGGCAAAAGAAACGCCCCCTTTGCCGTCCGGTCTACGTCGGTTTACGCCAAAAGTGGAAGTGCCTCGTGAAAAAGATATTGCACCGGGCTGCGCGTTGCCTTGGGCCCGCTGCGCTACTTCCACCAAGCGCTCTTTTAGAAATAGGGGGTAGTTTTTTTCGGGGTGACCTGGCATAATCCAGGGATAAAAAAAAGGCGCGCAGTGCGTATGGGTTGCCGTTAGCACGATCTGGCGCGGTAGGAGCCCGGTCGCATCGGCAAGGAGGGCTTTGCATTCTGCTGCAAATGCCAGGTCGTAGCCTATTAAGTCTGCCGTGATGAGCAGTGCGCTGTCCTCCCGTCCATGCAGCAAGAGGGCCCCTGCGCGCAGGGGTTGGTAGGTGCCTTCGGAGCGGTGTTCTCGATCGCCATAGCCGACTAGCCAAACCGGCTCGCTCGGCGTTATATCGATTTGTGCTACGCCTATCTTTACCATGAGTGCCTCACCATCGGATGTGTTTTTGTACGGGGCCTTCGTGCATGTCGGTCCGCTTTTCAATCGGCCAGGCGCGCAGTTCGTCTACGGCTTCGATTAGGCCTTCTACGGCGGCCTCGAATATGATGCGCCCCTTCTCCGCAGTAGCCACCGTTGGGTCGCCGTGCACGCCGAGCTGAGTCCAACGTCCCCAATAGTCGTTAAAGCGTATATACGATGAAGTCGAATCCGAACTCACATAGCGGCCCATGCGGTCGTCGCCCTTTTCCGATTTGTCCATCTGGACCCGCTCGGGCGCCAAATGCAGATAGAGCGAGGTCTCAAATTCGTCGGCGTGTGCTGCAATCTCCGATTCGCGCACTTCCTCAAATTTTTCCCAAAGAAAGCTGGGATAACTGCAGGCAAAGCACAGCGAGTCTGTTGCCAGAGTGGTCTTACGCGCGATTAAATCGATTAGAGGCGCATTAGACCCGTGGCCGTTGATCAATAAGATTTTTTCAAATCCGTGATAAGCGACGGACTTGGTGATATTTACGCAGAAATTGATGAAGACTTCGGGCTCTATGTGAATGGTGCCGGGGAAGTCGATGTGGTGCATGTTGAGCCCATAGGCAATGGGAGGGAGGACGAGCACGCTCTCGGGCCTGCGGCGTCCTATCTCCAGGCAGACGGACTCGGCGAGAAAAACGTCTGTATCAAGCGGCAGATGGCGGCCGTGCTGCTCAGTCGATCCAGTGGGCAGGAGGATCAACTTTTGCTCGCCGATGGCCTCGTTCATTTCGGCCCAGGTCAGCCTATTATAGCGATATTCTTCACGTGCGCGCATGGAGACCTGCCCCCTTCAGGTTAGAAGTTGAAGATCATATTGCCCTGTACACCAAAGGCACCATCTATAAATACCCAAAGCACGGCGGTGGAAAATTCACCCAGCGCTAGTCCGAGGAAGAAAGGCACCATGAGCCTGTAGAGGCGTACCCCTCCATAGCGCAGAATTGTGGCCTTAAACATCCATGCCATAAAGATGGCCATCCAGCCGTACGACATTATGGTAAAGGTATTGGCAATGGGAAAGCCGATGGGATGGAGGGGCCACCATAGAAATCGCTGGCGTAGGTAGAGCAGCGCCAGCATAAAGGCCGCTCCGCCGCCGGTAAAACCAAAGCGCGCCGCCACATCGGCATCGGGCATATTGTAGACGGAGGTCATGTAGTTGAACGGCCAGCGCGGAGCTCCGTTATAGTACCAGTTGTGCAGATTAATGCCGCCGTAGGTATAGGCCATTTCCATAGTGACCCAAACCGATCCAATTAAACCGACGATAATTGCCAAGAAAATAGCCCAGGGAAGACGCCGAGAGGGACTCTCTTTACCGGATACCAGCTTGAGCGAATGCATAATGGCGTTCATCATGTTGGCGGCCGTCTCACCCAGCCACACTGTGCTGTAGCCTAAGCCCGTCATATTGCCCAACCCCAAGCCCTCGGGGCCAAAGCCGCGAGTTATAAAGGCTTGGGGCGCCATGGGCATTTGCGCACCGGGAATGCCGGCTTCACATACGATACGGGAGAGAGCGACAAACGTCAGAATGGCACCGAGGACGAGCAAGAGGGCAATGGGCACATCGAGACCGGTCGTGCTCAACCAAGCGACTATAAATAGTACACTGCCAATCAGTCCTGCAAACGCCAAGCGAGGCGAGAGGATTTCTCGCTCGTCGTTGTCGCCCCGTTTAGCCAGTTCCCACAGGCGGCGAATGTGCGGGCGCGCAGTCCAGAGCACAAAGACGGCTAGTGCAAAGAAACCGCCAGCCATTTGGTGCGAAAGGGCAGTGTGCGCGCCGCCCGAGGTCCATATATCGCCGCCCCCTTTAATCGCAACGCCAATGCGTGCAAATCCCCAACTTTGCAAAGTACCCAACAGAAAAAAGAACCAGATGCTGAAAGCGACGTTCAGCGGCATCAAGTAGGCCAGCCCCATGATGGGTAAGTTAAAACGGTAGGGTAGTGCAAGCTCTCCGGGAATGAGGACGATTTGTCCGTTGAGTGCAATGCGTTGGAAAGCATCGTGGTAAAAGTTGAGCGAATTCCAGGATTGAAGAATGAGCGGTATGAGAAAGCCGACCCACAGTAGTCGGTTCCGGTAAAGGTTAGCAAATAGGCTTTCCCCTTCGGGTTCTTCTATCATGGACAAGGGCAACCTTGTTAGCGGAAATACGAGACGCTCGTTTTCCACCCACTGTCCTCGCAGCAAAACTCCCAGGCAGAGAATTAGAAAATAAAAAGCGAGGATAAATACGAGCCAAGTTACCAGTGGCGTTGCCCAGGCATCCCAGGGAACGGGCATCCCCTTGGGCAATCCCTCGTAAAAGAAGCGGACCGCTTCAGGATCCGTTGGGGCCAGCAGAGGATGAATATAGGGTAGAAAGAGCTCTGTCCATTCATTTTCGGGCGTGGCGTAGTACATGGCGCCCGTTATAACCGACAGGAAAGAGCCAGTAAAGCCCGTGGTAACTACGACAGAGCCGACCAGCATCATCACGTATATCGTGATAAGCTCTTCGCGATTGAATGCAAAGGTTTTGCCCAGCGAGCGGAGCAGCGGCATCGCCACGATGGTCACGATAAAGAGCAGAGCTACGGCAATAATGGGAATGGCGTTACTCGTCAGCTGGGAGCCCTGAACCATCAGGATCGCCCAAGGGCTGATTAGGCTTATAGCGAGGACAAAAAAGACGCCGGTAAGGACAGCGCGCAGGCTGACGCCCGTTCTCGAATTTAATTCGCTCATTTCTTTCCAAAGTTAGACGGTGATACAAGACTAAAACATGGTAACTAAAAATGGAGTATATCTCAAACGGCGAATGTTAACTGCTTACACGTGGTAGGGGCATAATGTAGAGACCATTACATCCGGTTTTTTTGTCCGATTTTGCTGCACAGAGGACAGGTTCTCCAGGCGTGCCCACGCGCGGGGCAATACTGACGGCCAAAGTAAATGATCTGCAGATGCAGATCGTTCCAGCGTTCTTCGGGAAAGAGACGCTTACAGTCGCGCTCCGTCTGCTCGACGCTCTTGCCGTTGGACAGCCCCCAGCGGTAGATAAGGCGATGGATGTGTGTATCAACGGGGAAGGTAGGCAGGCCGAAACACTGGGCCATGACGACCTGGGCCGTTTTATGTCCTACGCCGGGTAGGGATTCGAGCGCGGCCATATCTGCAGGTACCTGACCGTCATACCGATCGACTAGAATCTGCGACAGGTCGGCTATGGCCTGCGATTTGCGCGGCGCTAAACCGCAGGGACGAATAATGTCGGCAATGGTGCGGACGGATATCTCGGTCATTTTATTTGCCGTATTGGCTTGGTCAAAAAGGGTTGGGGTCACGGTATTCACGCGTGCGTCGGTGCACTGGGCCGAGAGCAGGACGGCCACCAGATGCGTAAAGGGACTGCTACTGTTGAGAGGGATCTCCGGCTCGGGATAGAGCGCTTGCAGCGTTTCCAATATTAGGGGTATTTTGTCTGCTTTTTTCATGCCACGCTCTCCAGAAATTGGTCAATCATTTTGCGTGCGATGCTAATGGTGGGCGGTAGATCGGGCAGGTCGTCGGGTGAAAACCAGTGCGCTTCGACTAGCTCGTCTCCGTCTACGTCTAATTCTCCTTCGGCGTATTCGGCGGTGAATCCGAGCATGAGTGAATTGGGAAATGGCCAAGGTTGGGAGCTGACATACTGGATATTGCGCACCCGAATCCCCACTTCTTCGCGCACCTCCCGCACCACGGCTTCCTCAAGCGTTTCACCCGGTTCGACAAAGCCCGCTAATATGCTGAAGCGGCCGGGGGGAAAGCGGTGGTTGCGCGCTAGTAAAATTTGGTCGTCGCGCCGTATGCGGACAATAATGGCGGGTGAAAGGCGTGGAAAGGCCGTCAGCCCACACGCTGGACATACTTGAGCCCGTGCAGTGGGGGCGCTTTGCGTTTCCGTGCCGCAGCGTCCGCAGTAGCGGTGCGTTCGCGCCCAATTAATGATCTGCACCGCGCGCCCGCCAATGGAAAAAAGCAAATCGCCTAACGGACTCGCCAAGTCGCGCAGTCCGTGTAGCTGGAATCCGTCTGGTGGCGTATAGTCAGCTCCTAGTTCCACCGCAAAGCAGGGTCCGTAGTGCATATCAGAGCCGAGGTAAAACTCGCGCTCTCCGTTGATCCCAGCCTGCGCAAGCAGTTTACGCGTTGGTACACCTACCTGTCCAGCTGATGCGTGTACGAGCAAATCGTCCGCGCAAAAAGCAAAGCAGCGGGCAGTTGTGGGGGGTGAAGTTGGAGGTATAACTTCCGGTATGAACTGTTCCATGATCTCTGATTCACCTGATAGGGGGCTGGGTCGAAGCGCGTACCGTTACGTATTGAGGATGGAGCACCTCATCCAAGGCATCCGGGGTCAGTCCGACTAAAAAACCGCGTTTTCCCCCATTGACATGAATACGGGATAGAGTTCGTATACTCTCTTCGGCATAAATGGGCATTGTGCTGCGCGTGCCGAAGGGAGAGGTGCCACCGACGAGGTAGCCCGTGTGCTTGGTTGCTTTCTCCGGTGCGCATGTATCGGCTCGTTTGGTTTCAGTAGCCCGCGCCAAGAGGCCAACGGCTACGTCGTGATCACCGTGCATCAGCACGAGCAGCGGTCGTTTATTTTCGTCTTCAAATACGAGCGTCTTTATCGCAGAGTATAGATCAATACCCAAGCACTGGGCGGCGTGTTGGGCACCGCCGTGTTCAACGTACGAATAGAGGCGTTCTTCAAACTCGACGCCGCTTGCTCTGAGCGCACGCAGGGCGGGTGTGACTGGTGTTTTATCTTTTTTACCCATAATCTATGCGCAGCTGTTGAGCCCGTTCTTCGCGTAGAGCGCTGTAATCGTATGCGCATTGGGGTACGCTTTGAGTACACCATGCCTTTACTGGTATAAGCCCGTCATCGGCTAGAGATTGATGGAGTCGCGTCTCATCACTCGGACCGCGGGAAAAGAGAAAGGGATTGCGGTCTCTGTTGGTCTCTAAGCGTGGGTAGGTCGCATCGTCATCGGCAATGAGGGACAGCAGTTCATTGGCTCGCCCTTTTAAATAGTGCAAAAAGAATTGGTCAAAGGGACCGGTGTTCCTTCGTTGAGTCGGCATTTTTTGGACCCAGCGGACCCAGTCAAATCCGTAGAGGAAATCGTGGGCGTAGCGAAAGTGAATGGGGGAATGACAGCCGTATAACTGGAAGAGGTCTGCCGTCAATGAAAAGCTTTCTTCTAGGTAGGTGGATGGGTTCGTTTGGCCCCGAGCCTCTTGCAGAAGAGACTGGGCTAGATAGTCTAAGTCCGCGTAAATGTTATTGGGGAAATGCGCACGTAGATTTTCTTCAACCGCGCGTATACCTTGCGCAAAAGAGCGACCAAGAATAGTATCGGTTTCATCCTCGGTCAGTAGCAATGCACAGATTTCTGCGCAGGACGTAGCGTCACGGCGACTGGGTGAGAGGGAAAAAAAAGGGGCCGCACTGCGGGCATAGGAAATGGTATATAGCTCGCTGGACCGTACCATACTAAGTCATTATTTAAAGAGATGTAGGTTAAAGTGAACCGCTGGTTAGTTGCTGTCAAGCTGCAGGCCTTGCCCAAGGTCCTGTTGCCCGTTTTAGTCGGGTTGAGTCTCGGCTATCAACCAGGATTCGATCAGTCCTGGGTTGTCCTAGTATTGGCTCTATGCCTTGCCGTATGCATGCAGTGGACCATCGTTCTGCTGAACGACTATGCCGATTATCAGGCCGATTTACATCACGCAAATACTTATCCTGAGCTTTTTGACAAGCGTGTCCTCGTCGAGGGGATGCTGGATCCACAGCACGTAGCGCGTGCCGGTTTGCTGACTGGTCTTGGAACCCTGCTCAGTGCTGGGGGACTTTGGTATATGGGACATCCTTACGTTGTACTGCTAGCGGCAGTTGGTCTGTTGCTGCTGTGGGCATATAGCTTTGCCCCGCTGAGGCTAAACTATCGAGGGGGTGGGGAATTGCTGGAAGCGGCGGGCTTAGGTGGAGTGATGCCGTTGATTGGCTATGCGGCCCTGCGTGTAGAATGGGACTACGAGGAGTTTTTGCTTTTGGTGCCCATCTTTCTATATGGCTTGGTTGGTGCGCTTGTTAGCGGTCTAAAACACGAACCTGCAGACCGAGACAATGGCAAGAAAACGCTCACGGTCTGGGTGGGATCCGGGAGGGTTAGACGGATTGTATGGGGGATACAGATCACTTCGCGTGTCTGGTGTGGTCTGCTATTTCTCAGCGGATCATACGGGCTATCTGCAATGTTCTTGGCGGCATTAGCGCCGGCCTTGCCTATGTACGTTACGCGTCGCTATGACAGTCGGGCTGACTATCGCAATATACCATCGCTGAGCGCTTACAAGAAGAGTTTGCAGCAGGCGGCTTATCTGACCTATGCTGGTCTGTTGATCGACTTTGTTTTGATGGGGTAGCGCCCCCGTCCAGGCTGAACGGGGGCGCCCCAATAGACTATGCCTTGAAGGTCCCTTCGCTCTGGACTCGTTGGAAGATGGCCTTGAAATCCTCTGATCCATCGTCGTTCCACACGCGGCTGCGAATGCCGCGGACGTTTCCTTCAGGGAAGCCGCTGAGGCGTTCTGCAGAGGGGATAGAGGGCGTGTAGTAGGTGCTGCCGCCTGGCAGTTCCAGCACGCCGACGTGCGTGGGCAGTTCGCTTTTGGGACGCGCAGCCAGCTCGGCTAACTTCTCTTCGTCAATATCGATGCCCAATCCCGGGCCTTCCGGTACAGGGGTGCTGCCCTCATCGATTTCCAAGCGACCGCCCGTGGCATCTTCGGCATACTGATCGTCTAAATTAACGGAGTGAGAGACATTCGGTAAGACGGCCCCCAGATGCATCGCTAAGGCTTTTGAAAGCGTACCTCCGGTCAACTGTATAACCGTTGATAGCTCTGCCGTTGCCGCGGCAAAACCGCGTCGAAAGGAAGTGCCAATACCGACTTCGCCCACCATGTATAAATCTGCGCAGCCGTTGAGTATTTCCGCGCCGCCTCCCAGCTGGGGTACGTGCATGAGTAGGGGGAGAGAAGTGCGTTCGCGCAGCCGTCGCCAGCCGTCGATATTTTGCCAGCGGATGGGATCTTCTAAGATGCCGACGACGGAGGAGCGTTCGACCTCATCAATGATGCGCAGGGTATCGGTTTCTGTGCGATTGTGGTTAAAGTCGTAGTGGACTTTAAAGCCGTCTGGCGCAACCTCCTCGGCAGCGCGCGTTTGCTCTATGACACAGTGATGTGCGCAGGTGTGCATCTTGAAATACTTGTACCCTTCTGCGGCAGCACGCTGGATCTCTAGCGCAAAGTCTTCGGGAGATGCAGGGCGCGTCCAAGCTGCTACGGGCACGCGGTCCCGCACTTTCTGTCCCATGATTTTGTGCGCTGGGACGTCGAGGTGTTTGCCCATTGCGTCGTAGAGAGCCCCTATCAAACCGACGTTGAGATCAGCTGCAACAAAGTCGAAGGGCGACTTGCCTAGGAGGGTCTCCTTCTGCTGGTCATTCAGGGCACTGTGCCCACGCGTGTCGCCATAGCCAATGACGCCGTTGTCGCATGTGATGCGAAAAACAGTTTGCGTATCTATGCCGCTAAAGCGCACCTCGTGGCCTTTGTTGCGTTCGCAAAGGTGTGGATTAATATGCAGTGCTTCGACGTGTTCTATTCGCATGATAACGCTCCTTATAAAGTGAGTGGGGTCGTTAGGTCGACGTCGGGTAAGAAGGAATTCAAGAGGCGTTGCAAATGGTCGGCCGTCTGAGGGTCAATACCGCGCCCGGGGTGGCGGACGCAGTTGGACTGAAGGAGTCCACGCAGGCGAAATATTTCTTTGCGTACGGCTACTCCCGGTTGCTGTTCAAAAACGATTAGGGGAAGGAAACGTTCGTAAATGGCACCTAGCCGCTTATCGTCGCCGGCGTTTCTAGCCGCGACAAGCGCCTGGAGCACTTCGGGAAAGGCAAAGCCAGTCATAAATCCGTCGGCGCCGCTTTCTAGGTCATAGCGTCCATACAGGGCGCCTAAGCCGGTAAGGATGGTGGGCCTGCGAGTTGGGCAAAAGCCTGCAAGTAGAGCACGCGTTTTAGGCGGTGTGGGAACCGCTTCTTGCTTTATACAGGCAATGTGGGGGATGGCTTCGACCAGGCGCAGAATTAGATCGCTGGACATGTGCACGCCGGTAGAGGCGGGATGGTCCTGCGCGACAATGGGAATTGTTAGGCTGGCCGCAACCTTCTGGAAATACTCGAAAATACGCGCTTCGTTTGGCACATTCTCCTTCGACGGCGTAATCATCACTGCCGAAGCGCCGAGCTCTTCTGCTCGCTGGCTGAGCCGTAGCGTGGCGTGGGTTCCAGGATGGCTAGTGCCGACGACAATGGGAATGCGTCCATTCGATGCGGCTACGGCCGTTTGAATAAGCGCCTCGCGCTCGGCGTCGATAAGTCGATTTGATTCGCCTAGTACGCCGAGTATGGTAACGCCATCAACGCCAAGCTGCGCCATAAAGTCTACGACGCGTTCAAAAGAGGTTAAGTCAATATGTTCATTGTCGTTAAAGGGCGTCACGAGAATGGGAAAAACGCCTGTAAAATGAAGGTCGGACATAGTTTCTTTCGCTGTTTGAGTAGTTTTTTATGAGAGATCGCCCGGCGAAAACGATTATTTAGCTGCTTTGCCAAGAAAAAATCTGGAAAAGAGAATTAGCGCGACGATGTAACAGGTCTTGATACACGCTCTGACAGGAACTAGGGTCACACTGTTGGTACAGTCCCTCGACGACGACTTTGCTTGCTAGCAGGAGCCGCAATGCTTCGCTAAAGTTGGTAAAAATGCTGCCCTGGCGGAAATCCAAAGAGTGGTGGGGTAATTCCCACTCCCAACCGGAGCGGAGTATGACGTAGTTGAAAAAGATCTCTCGGAGAAACTCGTGTGCCTGAATATTGGCTTTCTGAGTCCAGGGCGCTCCAACAAGGGCGATCTCACCTTTCTTCTTTACCACTTTACAGCCGTCGAGAGCCGCCCCCTCATGGCCTGAACACTCGATGTGTAAATCTATTCGGCGAGCAATGCTTGGATCGTCGTGTGGTACGCTTTCGAGCACGCGGGGTAGCCCCGCCTGGATCGCCCATTGACGTCGATCGGATACCGGGTCGACTGCAAGCACGTCGTATCCATAGGCGGCAAAGACTTGTGCACAGAGGTGGCCGACTGGTCCAAGCCCCGTCACCAAAACTTGGGCTGGCGGTCGGGCAAGAGTCGTTTGCAGGGTCGTCATGGTTACGCCCATCAGCCGGCAGAAGGGGACGAGTTGCGGTGCTAAGCCATCGGGCACGGGGATCGTATCGGCGGCTCGAACCCGCTGGTACGACTGGTGCTTGCCCATGCAGAAGCGGAGTTCGCCTTCTCGGATGTCGCCGATGGCTTGGCCAACTGATTCAACGCGAAAAACGGCCGCGTAGCCGGGTTGGGCTGGGAAATGACTTCCCCCGTAAATGCCTGCCAGTTCAGTGCCGGGACTGACAAGAGTGTAAAGCGTTGAGCCTGCCACTTCGTCGGGGTTCAGGGAGGTCGCGATTTTCGATTCGATGAGTTCGGCCTGTTCTGGTGCGGTAAAGCAAATCGATTGATAGCGCATGGGAACCTTTCTATTCGCTCGGGCTGGGCTGTGTTTTTCTTCTGTTCCTATTTTAGATTTTCTGGGTTTAGCCCCTCTAATGCGGGTAGGACAAAGCGCCCATCCTTGCGAACTAATACGTCGTCAAAAAAGATTTCTCCTCCGCCAAATTCAGGCGTCTGGATCATAACCATATCCCAGTGGATGGCGGAGCGATTGCCGTTGTCTGCCTTTTCATAGGCCTGTCCTGGAGTAAAGTGAAAAGAACCGGCAATCTTTTCGTCAAAGAGAATATCCAACATGGGATGTGTGATATAGGGGTTGAAGCCGATGGCAAACTCACCAATGTAGCGCGCGCCTTCATCGGCATCGAGCACTTCGTTGAGGCGTTCGTCCTCGTTGCTCTGCGCTTCCAGTATACGGCCCTTTTCAAAGCGCAGGTGGATTTTCTCAAATACGGTGCCGCGGTATAGCGTGCTGGCATTAAAGCCGATCTCTCCCTCAACCGAATCTCGAACGGGGGCGGTAAAGCACTCTCCGTCGGGAATATTGCACTCGCCAGAACATTCGATGACGGGAATGTCTGCTATGCTAAAGCGTAAATCGGTCTGTGGTCCGATAATATGTACTCGGTCCGTGCTGCGCATTAGGTCGGCTAAGGGCTTTTGAGCTTCGGCCATCTTGCCGTAGTCGAGAGTGCAAACATCAAAGTAGAATTCCTCAAAGGCCTCAGTGCTCATGCGAGCCTGTTGAGCCATGGAGGAGGAGGGCCAGCGCAGAACGACCCACTTTGTTTGGGGGACGCGAATCTGATAGTGTACGGGCTGCATCCAGTGCTCCTCATACAGGCGCATTGAGTCGGCTGGCACGTCGGATAGTTCGGCTACGTTGTTGCTGCCGCGCAGGCCGATATAGGCATCGACCTGTCGCATTCGATGGGCCTCCACGTCGCCGATCAGTTCCATCCCCTCGCGCTGGGCTGCCCGAAGTAGTTCGCGTTGTATGCGTGTCCGCTTGTAGGAGACGACTGGTATACCTCCTATGGACCGAGTGGCTTTTATGAGGGCGATAACCATTTCCTCCGGTATATCAAACGTCTCGATAAGTATTTTCTCTCCCTCCTTTAGATCTGTTGAGTGGTGTATCAAGACAGAGGCGAGTTGATCAAAACGTGCGTCGTGCATAGTGTGTGAACCTTTGGTAAATATTTAAAATATAGTTTAGGTCGTTGAGATACTCTTCACGATGTTTCAGTCCGTACAGGAGACCTGTGACTAAAAGCGCATGCGCAGCATGGGCCGTGCGTAGGATACATTGAGCGATTCTGCGGTGTGTCCAGACCGTGTGCCGGGTGGCATCAGATGTATAGCCAAAGCGCGTCGCTGGCGAGACGTCGCATTGGGGGGCGTGTAGTGCAGCGTCTGACAGTGGTGAAAAAGTGCTCCCCCGGCGGGTAATTCTACGACTTCTGCCTGAGAGGTGTCCACGCGTTGTCTAACGTCGAGAAGCGCACCGGACTCGGGAGATCGCTCGTGCGATTCGCCCAATCCCTGCAAGTGAGATCCGGGGATAAGATGCATTGCTCCGTTGCTCGCATCGACGTCGTCTAACGTGAGCCAGCAACTCACTAGGTTGGCTGGATGACAGCGCCAGTAGGCATTGTCTTGATGCCAAAAGACAGAGCCGCCGTGATGGGCGGGCTTTGAGAGCGCTTGGTCGTGAAAAAGCTGAATATTAGGTCCTATAAGGTCTTCGGCGATGTCGAGAATACGAGCATCATACAGCAACTGGCGAAAAGCCATACTGCGCTCGCAAACTTGCATGATTTGCAGCATCTGTTCTGGTGCATCTATCTTGGCGTTTAGGTCTTCCGTGTCGGATATAGCTAAGTTGCGGAATTGGTTGCTCTCTCGTGCTTCGTCGAAAATGCGGTCGTATTCATCTCGAAGCGTGGAGAGTGTCTCGCCATCTAGCAGGGGGCCTATGCGCAGGAAGCCGCGCGCGCGGAATGAGTCGATGTTTTCTGGCGTTAGGGCTTGCGTGAGTTGGGAGGTTTTTTCCATGTGTAAATAGGCTCCTTAAAAGTCCACTTGGCGGACGGAAACGTAGCGGTTTTTCTGGGCAGATTCGCGTGCGGCCAAGCAGGCAAACGCGCTCTGGATTCCTGTGGCAATGGGCGTGCGCGAGGTGCGTATGCGTCCTTGAATTAGGTCAATGAAATCGCGGGCAAGTTCGAGGTCTCCGCCAAAGTGGCTGGCGGTTCCGTTGGCCGATTCGGTAGCGCTGAAAGACGCGTGATGGCGTATGCGGCGCAGATAATCGCGAAACCAGTCAAAGTTGACCGTTCCATCATACCCGCTGACAATTGAGCCGCGTCGTCCCGCATCGCGCCGAGCGTAGAAAACCTGCGTATATACGCCGTGTGCGCCGGAGGCAAATTCTAATAGGGCCGAAGAGCAGTACTCGTTGATGGTGCCGTCGCTGGCGTTTCCACATTTTTTACTAAATACGCACAGGTTGTCTACATGCGAGCCCGATGTGCCATTACGCTTGCGGTTTTGTGGGCTTTTCAAACAGGTGTGCTGCTCGTCATACTGTGAACAATAGCGCTCTTTTTTTTGGCCACCGAACACCCGTCCACGCGTTGCCATGGCCCCAATGAGCACGATGAGTTCGCCCATGAGATACACAAGATAATCAAGGTCATGCGTGGCCTTTTGTAAGAAAAGGCCGCCTGTTATAGCAAAATCGTGATAGGGGGCTTCCCAATATCCAGTTCCGTAGGGCACGTAGTTTGTGGCGGCAATGTTGACGGGTTTTCCTACGGCGCCGTCCTCCACATATTGGCGTACGAGATCACACAGGGGAGAAACGCGCAGGTGGAAACTGACGACGACCGGGCAGCGCGATTTTGCATAGGCCTTCTCCAGTGTAATAGTTTGGCGCAGATTAATGGCTACGGGCTTTTTCAAGAAGAGCGGCAGGTCAGACTGCGCGACCGCCATCGCATAGCGCGTGTGTAAATTGCAGCGCGTTCCGATGGCCAGGGCATCTATGTTTCTCTGGCGCAGCAGCGTGGAGATGTCCCTGTAAAACCTAACATCTCTATCTCTGGGATCCATGCGCTGGCATACGCCCTCTTTTTCCGGATCAACAACGGCCGTTACGCGCAGTTCGGAGTCGATAGGGCGCAGGCTGTTGTTGATTACTCCGTGAATGCGGCGACCGTATCCTATCACGCCGAGTCGGATCATAAGGAGTCTCCATATTTTCGGGGTAAACTAATGCGCAGAGGGAAGAGAGTCCACCGCTGGATAGGGATATATCGCGCTGGCGTTAAGGTGCGCGATGAAGATTAATTTCAACTCGTTATTTTCCGGTGGGTAATATCGCCTTTTGACCGAAGATGAGAGACCTATGTCGTCATTAGGCAGAGAAGACATTATTCGTGAAAAAAGCCGTCATGTTATTAGATTCACAGAGCGATGTAGATCGCATCTATGCCGAGGGGCGCTGGGAAGCACTCTGTGCCAACGTCGCTCTCTATCCGCACATCGTGGGGATAGAAACTTTGATAAACACGCATAGAGCCTGCGCGATGTTGTGGTCTCTTTTTCTACGTGGGGCATGCCGGAGTTGGTAAATGCACACCTCGACAGGATGCCGTCACTGAGGGACCTTTTTTACGCGGCCGGTTCGGTGCAGTCTTTTGCACGGCCTTTTCTCGCTCGCGACATTGCGGTGGTAAGCGCATGGGCTGCTAACGCCGTGCCCGTTGCAGAATTTGCTCTGGGGCAAGTGCTCCTGGCATGTAAGGGCTGTTTTCGCAACTAGCGCGCTTGTAGAGATGCGGATATACGCTATGCTGGAATGGCTTTCAAAGGAGCGGGTGTCTTTGGAGAAATGGTGGGGCTTATTGGTGTGGGGATGGTCGGGCGGGCGCTGTGCCGACTGCTCGAGTCCTTTAACCTGAAGTTTATAGGGCACGATCCCTATCTCGATCCTGCAGTGGCGGAAGCATTGGGTGTTGAATTAGTCGATTTACCGGATGTGTTCTCCCGCGCCTATGTGGTGAGTAATCACCTGCCCAATATTCCGTCCACGCGCGGCCTGTTAGGCGGATCTCTTTGTCCCGTATGCACTCGGAAGCGACGTTTATAAATACGGGGCGAGGCGCTCAGGTGGTCGAAATGAATCTTGTTTTAGTGCTGGCAGAACGGCCCGATTTAACGGTCTTGCTCGATGTGATTTGGCCTGAGCCGCCCGAGAAGGAATCTCCGTTCTATGCGTTGCCCAACGTGTCGCTGAGCGCACATATCGCGGGCTCAATCAATGATGAAGTGGTTCGGATGGCGGACTATGTGCTGGAGGAATACGGGCGCTGGGACTGCGGAGAAGACCTGTTCTACGCCGGTTCTCCCGACATGCTAGAGACTATGGCCTAGTCGATAACACCACCGCCCAAGCAGTACTCGCCATCGTACAGCACGGCGTGCTGACCGGGCGCAATGCCCGGATCGGGCTGTTGAAGGTGGAGATGGACCCTGCCCTCTGCGCCGTGGTCGAAGCGACAGGGAATGAGCTGGGGACCGTGCCGCAGTTTGACTTGGAGTTCGGCGTGCGTTGGTGGGCCCGTAATCCAGCTAAGCTGGCTTACGGTTAGCCTGTCGCGCATTTGAGCGTCTTGCCGATCGGAATGCGAAATAAAGACCGTATTGCTCTCAGCGTCTTTGTCCACTACGTACCAGGGCCCCCCGCCTAAACCCAGACCGTGGCGCTGTCCAATTGTGTGAAACCAATAGCCCTCGTGCTCTCCTTTTTTTTCACCGGTCTCGCGTTCGATTAGATTGCCTCGCATTCGGCCCAGGTGAAATGCTACAAAATCTCGATAGTTTATTTTTCCCAGAAAACAAATGCCTTGGCTGTCTTTCCGATCTTTAGACGGTACGGCAAGCGTTTGGGCTAGCGTGCGTACCTCGAGTTTTGGTAAGTGGCCAATTGGAAAGAGCAGGCGGGCGAGCTGTTTCTGATGCAGATTGGAAAGGAAGTAGGTCTGGTCCTTTACCGGATCGGGCGCTCGCTGTAGGTAAAAGCTCTCCTCAAATTGGGCAATTTGGGCATAATGCCCCGAGGCCACTCGGTCGAAAGCACCGCCCAAGCGATCCATGAAGACGCCAAACTTAATGCGTTCGTTGCAAAAGATGTCCGGACTGGGGGTGCGGCCTGCTCTGAGTTCGGCCAGGGCGTGTTCGACGATTCGCTCGCGATACTCCGTTTGTAAAGGGATAACTTCCAGTGGAATGTCGAGCTGCTGGCATACGGCGCGAGCGTAGCGAAGATCCTCTTCCCACGGACAATCTCCTAGAAACGCCAATTCATCTTCAAGCCAAATCTTTAAGTAGAATGCCTGTACTTGGACGTCCGATTGCCGAGCGAGTAGGTGTAGAGCAACGGAGCTGTCTACGCCACCTGATAGGAGTGCGGCGACTTTCATCGAAGGCTTGCCTTTAGGGAGGAGATGAAATATTCGATGGGGAGCAGAGACATATATTGGATTTTGCCACAGCCGTTCCACTGGCGCAGCTGTACGGCTTCCTCTGCAAACGGAAGGTTGGCAAAGGCGTCTGGTTCTGCGTTTGTACAGGGGCTTTCTTGGAGCTCAAGGCTGCGCTGATAGACGGGCGAAAGGCCGCTTAGATAGGCCGCACCACTCTCTTCATGACAGGCGTCAATCCCGCGATCGGCGTCTTCTTCTGCGTGTAAGAGATAGCCGAAGTCGTGCAGCAAAGCCGCCGCTATAAGCGTATTAAATGCTTCTGTACCTTCGGCTAAAATAGCCGTTTGCAGGGCGTGCTGTAGCTGGGTTACGGACTCGCCGTATTCTAAATGGCCTCGCAGTTTAAAGCGCCCCAAAACATCGTTAATCGCAGTGTTCATTATCCTCGGATTGGTGTATAAAAGGGTCTTTACATATAATAAGGGCGCGCGGCCAAAGAGCAAGAAATGAAAGCGGCCTGGAGTTGCTGCAGTATCGGTATCAACGCATCTAACTCTACCTGCTTTGCGGTATGCTAAGTAGGGAAAGATGGGGTGGGGCGCGCTTTCGTTTACGTATCCATCCAAATCGGGAGATTTTAGATGAAGTTTGAACATTTTGCAATCAACATAGAAGATCCAGTCACCGTAGCCAAGTGGTATGTCGACCATCTGCAGATGAAAATCGTTCGCCAGAGCGAGGGGCCGGCCTTTATGCATTTTCTCGCAGATTCTACGGATCGTGTAGTGATGGAGCTTTACAATAATCCTCCCGAACTCATTCCCAACTACGCCGCGCAGGATCCGCAGGTGTTGCATATGGCATTCGCGGTTGAGGATATGGAAGGGACGATTAAACGACTTGAAGAGGCGGGAGCCCAACTGGTAGGAGGACCTGGTCCTACGCCGGCGGGAGATACGTTGGCGATGCTGCGGGATCCATGGGGTTTTGCTATACAGTTGACTCAGCGTGCAACGCCCATGGTGTAGGAGAAATTGATGCAGATCTGTAATGGGGCTGGTGATTAGAGACCGGCGCTGCTGGTCTTCGGCCTGAGCGGTGCGCAGGTGAATCGGGAGAGGGAATCAATCAAGCTTGTCTGATACATCGGGAAATGCGCGACATTTGCTATTGGCCGTGTATGTGCCTGCGCTGATCTTTGCGGTTAGTAGGGGCATGCTAATTCCTATCATGCCGCTCTACGTTCGTTCCTACGATGTTTCATACGGGTTGGTGGGACTCGTTTTGGCCGCTGAGAGCGCGGGCACGCTGCTAAGCGATATGCCTGCAGGCGTGTTGATTCGCCGGATAGGGCATAAGGTCTCGATGCTCTTAGGTGCGGGATGTAGCATTGTTGGGGCTCTGGCACTTTTCTGGGTTGATAGTCTCTGGTTCGTAGTTTTTTTTCGCATCTTGTCCGGCGTCGGGGCCGCTCTACTGGGTATCTCACGGCACTCCTACATCGCCGAACTCGTGCAGGTGCAGCGCCGTGGCCGTTCAATCGCGGTTCTAGGTGGTATTGGACGATTGGGCTCCTTTATTGGGCCGGCATTAGGCGGTGTCCTGGGCGCGGCGTTTGGGCTGCGTGTCGCGTTTATAGGCTTTGCCGCTCTCGGGCTAGTGGGGGGTGTTGCTGTGCTGTTTTGGGTGCGCGGCGCGCGCGGCGTGGTTGAGGATTCGGTAACCGAACACCGCTCTCTGAGGCAGGTGTTTAGCGCCCATCGGTCCGTGTTACTGATCGCGGGCTCTGGTCAACTATGCGCGCAGTTAATACGCGCGGCTCGGCTGATTATCATACCGCTGTACGCAGCAGATGCGCTGGGATTAGACGTGCGATCTGTTGGTCTGATTGTCAGCGTATCCTCTGCAGTTGATATGCTCATGTTTTATCCCGCGGGCGTGATCATGGACACCTGGGGGCGGAAATATGCCTATGTCCCGAGCTTTGCGATCCAAGCGGTAGGTATGTTAATGATACCCGCTGCAGAGAGCGTATGGACGTTGCATTTGGTGGCTGCGTGGATTGGCTTGGGCAACGGGTTGGGTTCGGGCACCATGATGACTCTGGGGGCGGATTTGGCGCCGGAGAGGGCGCGCGGAGAATTTCTTGGTTTGTGGCGATTTATCGGTGACGGAGGGAGTGCCGCTAGTCCGCTCGTAGTTGGCGCGATTGCTGAGGCGATGGGACTCGTTTTTGCCCCATTGGGCGTTGCTGCCATTGGTTTTTCGGGAGCGGCTATACTGGGATTTTTGGTGCCGGAAACGCTTGCGAAAAGCCAAGCGAAAATGGTGGAGTCAGATAGAGGATAGCATATTGCAGTGGATAGACTCTCATATGCACGTCGATTATCACGGGTTGGATGCGGCAGCCGTCGTAGCCGAAATGGACCGATTTCAAATAGAGCGGGCGTGGATTCTCACTTGGTATATACCTCCAGCAGAGGATGTTCCATCTTCCCATCACGGATTCAGTCCGCTCAATCAGAGGGCTGACGGCACGCATGCTGGATCGCTCTTATCAGACGTCTTAGCGGCCTGCCGGCTCTTTCCAGAGCGCCTAGTTGCCGGCTATTGTCCATGCCCCTCTGAAGGGAATGCAAGCGCCTATTTTGAGGCCGCATACCACACGCACGGAGTGCGAGTTTGCGGAGAATGGAGCTATCGGATGCTGCTCGACGACCCGCGCAGTATCGAATTGTTTCGCACGGCCGGTTCGCTCTCATGTCCGGTTGTCCTACATCTGGATGTATCCTATTTGCAGGATGAAAAAGGAGTGCCCGTATATCAGCCACACTGGTACGGTGGTATGCCCGGACCGCTTGAACGCGCTCTCCAGGCGTGTCCTAATACGATCTTTGTGGGACATGCACCGGGCTTTTGGCGCTATATAAGTGGCGACGCCGAGCGCGACTCGGCTTTATACCCCAACGGACCCATTGTGGAAGGGGGCGAGCTTATTCGCCTCATGGAAACATACGACAATCTCTGGGCCGATCTTTCAGCTGGATCGGGACTGGGGGCGCTGCGAAGAGATTCCGATCACGCTCTGCAATTTTTGGAGCGATTTTCTGATCGATTGCTCTACGGACGCGATGCGCCGGGCAATGCCCTACAGGACTATCTGCGTCCATTGGCCCTGCCTGAGGGGGTGAGACGAAAGATCTTTCGCGAAAATGCGCTGCGGCTCGTACCTTTGGATTGATGAGTGTAAGGAGTGGAGATTAAAGCGATGAAAAAGATTCTTGTAACGGGGATTTCGGGACTGGTGGGCAGCGCTGTTTACCTGCATTTAAGTCGCTCGCCTGAGCGCTATGAGCTCTATGGTTTAGATCGCAGTCGCGATTTGTCCGAGCGCGTTTTTGACGATCGATTAATCGATTTGCCCGACAGCCGCTATTTCACCTGCAATATTACCGACATGGAGGCCGTGCGCCGTGCGGTCAAGGGTATGGACGTCGTTGTGCATATGGCTGCAGATCCGTCAGGGCGGAGCTGGGAGAGTTTGCGCGACAACAATCTCATCGGGACCTACCACATTTTTGAGGCTAGCCGCGAGGCGGGTGTTAGCCGCATTGTGGCGGCTAGCACAATACAGGTTTCGACCGGCGACTGCGAGCACGAGCCTTACAGATCAATTGTTGAAGGGCGGGAGGAGGACGTGCCTGCCGAGGTGCCCTTCGTATCCGTCGATACGCCGGGGCAGCCGCGCAATATCTATGCCGCTAGCAAGGTCTGGTCGGAATCTCTCGCTCGGGTGTACGGACACAGTCACGGAGTGTCTAGTTTGTGTATTCGCATTGGGTGGGTTACAGGGGAAGATAGCCCGCGCAGCGGGCGCGCAGACCTGTGGTGCAGTCAGCGCGATATCGCCGAGTTGGTTCGGTGCTGCATCGAGGCCGATCCGGCGCTCCGGTTTGGCATATACTATGGAATGTCAGATAACGACCGGCGCTGGGTTGATCTAGAAAGTGCACAGCGCGACGTGGGCTATCGGCCTCAAGACGGTGCAGAGCGCGCACTCCACGAGTAGATATGCAGCCCGTTTTGTTTGATACAAATCTGGGGTAGATGATGCCCTCGCTATTGCGATGGCATTAAACGCGCTCTAGTTGGACGTCGTTGGCCTCACGGTCGTTTCGGGCAACGTATCGATCGAGCAGGGGACGCGCAGTGCGCTGCAGCTGCTGGAATTGCTGGGCCGGGACGACGTGCCCGTTTACGTGGGAGCGAAGAAGCCGCTTTTTATAGATCGCGTGGATGCTGTTCAAGTGCATGGGAGCACGGGGTTGGGGTATGCTGAACTACCTGAACCGAGCACGCTGCCGGTTGGTCGAGCCGTCGATCATATTATCAGAGAGATTCAGAAGCGCCCCGGAGAGCTTGTCGTCGTCGCTATCGGACCGCTGACCAATTTGGCGCTGGTCGAAAGGAAATCGCCGGGTATACTCAACAGGGCGCGTCGCGTTTTAGCGATGGGAGGGGCCCTGTGGTGTGGTGGAAATATAACGGACACGAGCGAATACAATATCTATGCAGATCCTCATGCTCTGAGTGAACTGTTACAGGCACTCACTAACCTAACGCTCATACCGCTCGACGTGACGGAGCAGCTCACGCTCACGGAAGGTGAAATCGTCGCCGCTTGCCAAGCGCGCGGGGACCGTTGGACTCGGTTCGTGCAAGAAGCCACGCAAAGCGTCTTTGAATTTGAGCAGGCACAGGGGGGAGCGCGCAAAATGCATCTGCACGATCCTTCCGTTCATGCGCTGCTCATAGAGCCCTCTCTCTTTTCAATGCGTGCGCTGGCAATTGGAGTAGAGACCGAAGGAGCGTCGGCGGGAAGTCTTAGGGTCTTGCCTGAGGAAAGCGAGGAGGGTATGTTCGTCGGTTGCGCGGTAGACGTCGGCAGCGCGCGCCATGGAGTTTCTGCACGGCAGAGCATTGGATTTGTGATGTTTTACTACATGTGTTTCAAATACACCACAAGAGAGAAAGGAAGTTCAGATTGACAAATATAGCATTGCTTTCGGCTGCACATATTCACACCCGCGGCTTTCTCGAAGAGATATCCAAGCGAGATGATTGCTCGCTCGTGGCTCTCTGGGACGATATGGCGGATCGTGGCACCCGCTATGCCGAAGAATACGGCGCCGCGTTTAGCGGAGACTTGGATTCAGTAGTCGGCCGTCAAGACGTAGATGCCTTCATTATCTGCGCAGAAAACACCCGTCATTTGCCCCTATTAAAGGCCGCTATTCCCGTTGGAAAACCCATTTTTTGCGAAAAGCCTTTCACGGCTCTCACTGCGGATGCTGCAGAAGCACTAGCGCTTATTCGAGAGCATGATACGATTGTTCACATGGGTTATTTTCAACCGTTTGACGGGGTTATGCAGGGTGTTAAAAGAGTGATAGACAGCGGGGCATTGGGGCAGATTACGCATGCGCGCTTTCGCAATGCCCATCACGCAGCCTACGGACACTGGTTTGACTCGGAAGACCTGGCCTGGTTTAGCAATCCCGACCTAGCGGGCGGTGGGGCGTTTATGGATATGGGGGCGCATGCAGTTCACCTGCTGCGTTCGTTTATCGGCACGGTCGATAGCGTTACGGCGACCATTGGCAATGCCTCGGGTATCTACAGTGCGGTTGACGATCACGGCATCGCCCTTTTCCGCTTCGCAAACGGCGTTTTGGGCACGGTCGAAGCCTCTTGGGTTCAAACCGGGGGCATTGGCGGCCTAGAAGTGACGGGAAGCGAAGGCACTCTGTTTAATCATCCACAGCTGGGATACGTCGTCGCCGCTCCAGGGAAAGAAGCCCAGCCGGTTGAAGAAGCACCGGCACTGCCCACGCGCGTAGAGCGTCTGCTTGCGGCGGTACGCGGGGAGATAAGTCGCGAAGAGCTGAATGAGGACCTGCAGTGCTCTGCCGATGCCGTCGCGATCATTGATGCGTGCTACGCCTCCAGTAGTTCGGGATCTTGGGTGAATGTGGAGAAACTGGGCTGAGCGGATAGACTGCGTTCAGCGTGCAAAAATACCTCGGGTTAACCCGAGGTATTTTTGTGTACGAGGCCCTGTGGAATGCGGGTCGGTCCAGCCTTGAAGATACGGGCCGTATGCATATCTTATGAAGGGTTGTAACGAAAGGGAAAATACCGTGTCAGAAGGTATTGCGTGTAAAGTTATTGTATTAATGGGTGTTACGGGTTCGGGGAAGTCGACGGTTGGAGCGCTGCTTGCCGACCGTATTGGATGGTCATATTACGACGCGGATGACTTTCATCCCCAAGCGAACGTAGACAAAATGGCCCAGGGCGTTCCGCTTGAAGATGCGGATCGCTGGCCGTGGCTTCGCGCACTCTCAGAGCACATTGGCACGTGGTTGGATGCCGGGCAGGGTGCAATACTAGCATGCTCTGCTCTAAAGGAGTCCTACCGAGCGATTTTGGTGGATGATCGGGCAGAGGTACGGGTGGTTCATCTAAAGGGAAGCCGCCAGCTTATTGCCGATCGGCTCGCCAGGCGCGTGCATCGCTATATGCCTGCATCGCTCTTAGAGAGTCAATTTCAAACGCTGGAGGAGCCGCATTCTGCAATCTCGGTCGATATCGATGCCGAGCCCGACGAGATAGCGGCAGACATACAAGACAAACTAGGCCTTTAACTCAAACGACAATAGTAGAATGGCAAGTCCTCATACACTCGTCCAAGAAGTGCGCCGGTTGACCAACGATCTGTACAGGGTGCTGCAAGATCAGGTCGGCGTGCGCAGAACAGAACTCGTCGAGCACGTCATTGAACTGGCGCGCGCACGGCGCCGCGGAGATGAGCGCGCTCAGAGAGAACTGAGTGAACTCATCGCAGGCTTTGATGATGAAGATGCAAGCGTCGTCCTGCGCGCAATTGGAATCCTATTCGACTTGATAAATATGGTTGAAGATCGACACCGGGTGCGCGTGCTGCGGGACCGCGAGTGGCGCAGTGGGGTAGATTCGCGTCCCGAATCCATTGGCGATGCGCTTAAGAAACTGAGCGATGATGGATGTGATGCTGCTCAGATCCAGCTGTTTTTAGACCAGCTTGATATCGAACCTGTGTTCACCGCTCATCCGACTGAAGCGAAGCGCCGTACGCTGCGTCAGAGCATGCGCAATTTACAGCAATCGCTAGTCGATCTTTCTGCGGTGGATTTGCTGCCGCGCGAAGAGGCCGAAATTGAAGAACGGGTTTTGGGCGAGCTCACTTCCCTGTGGCAGACGGATTCGCATCGCCCGGAACGGCCGACTGTGTTGGAAGAAGTCGAACGTTCGCTCTTTGTTATGCAGACCCTGTGGAACGTCGTGCCGCGTCTCTATCGTGAACTGGAAAACGGACTTGAGCGATATTATCCCGGAACGGAGTTTGATCAGCCGCGCTTTCTCCATTTTGGCAGCTGGATTGGCGGTGATCGCGACGGTAATCCATTCGTCACAAGTGGTATAACAGAACAGACGCTCGGCACGCTGCGCCGAGCAGCGTTAGAGGCTCATTTAGCGGAGTGTCAGGCCGCTATACGTTTGCTGAGTATGTCGACCCATTGGGTTGAGATTAGCGATGAGATCAGAGATGCTTTGGAGCGGGCTCTATCGCAGTGGCCCAACCTTATCTCTAAGCTAGAGCGGGTTTCACCCTTTGAGGTCTACCGGCGGTTTTTACGCGTTGTGCGGTGGAGACTGCAGCAGACCGTTGCCTCTATTGACGATGTCGAGCAAGAGGGCGCCTATCATCGCGCCGAGGATTTGGAGCGCGATATTCAGCGAGTTTATCGGAGCTTGATTGATCACGGCGCGGGGGTAGTTGCTTCTACTGCCGTTAAAGACTGGCTATGCCGTATCCGTATCTTCGGCTTCCATATGGCTCGTCTCGATGTGCGGCAAGATTCCAGCGTATACGAACAGGTCGTTGCCGAATTAATGAGCGCTCTTCGAGATGATGTCGATTATCTCCGTCTTTCAGAGGATGAGCGACAGGCGATCTTAGTCGATACGCTCGGCGCGTATGTCGCCCCGGACGAAGCGGCTCTCTCTGAGCAAACGGCCGAAGCGCTCGCGCTTTTTCGCCTATTGACGCGGACGGTTCAACTGCATGGGCATGAGGTCTTGGGTGGGCATGTCATCAGTATGACCCACCATCCCAGCGATGTATTGGAGGTCCTCTGGCTGCTACACTGGACGGCGCGGGAAGCGGGGACTGAAGCGCTGGGCGTAGGCAGTGCGGGGATCGTACCGCTCTTTGAAACTATTGACGACCTGCAACGGGGTGGCGATGTCCTCAAGCAGCTTTTGTCCTGCGATAAATATGCCGAACGCGTGCGCGAATCAGGCGCCGTGCAGACCGTTATGATTGGGTATTCCGATAGCACTAAAGACGGCGGATATTTGGCCGCCTGTTGGGGGCAGTATCAGGCCCAGGTAGCACTACATGCCATTGGAGAAGCTTCCGGGGTGCAGGTCGTATTTTTTCACGGTCGTGGGGGCTCTCTTGGTCGCGGTGGCGGCCCGGCGGCCCGCAGTATTCTTTCCCTTCCTCCGCACACAGTGGGGGGCGCTATTAGGATGACTGAGCAGGGAGAAGTATTGGCAGCGCGCTACGACGACGCTCAGATCGCCTTCCGTCACTTGGAACAGATTACCTCCGCGACTTTTCTCGTTGAGGCCCAACTCGAGAGAGAGCCCGAAGGGACGTGGGGCGAGATGACGCATCAGCTGGGAGATCGGGCCTATAAATCCTACCGAGATCTGGTTGAAATGGCGGGATTTGTCGAATACTTTCGCTCGGCTACGCCTATCGCCGTGATCGAAGACCTGCCCATAGGTTCGCGACCGTCTAGGCGTCGTTCTGGGCCGGCTACCCTCGAAGGGCTACGAGCGATTCCCTGGGTTTTTGCCTGGACGCAAAGCCGGGCGCTTATTCCGGCTTGGTATGGAATGGGGAGCGCGCTGACGGCGTGTGCGGAAAATCATCAGAACGGTTGGGCTGAACTCCAGTGCATGTATAACGAATGGAGCTTCTTTCGCGGAACGGTCGACAATGCCGAACTTGCCCTAGCTAAAGCCGACATGCATATGGCCTACGAATATGGCAAGTTGATGCAGAGACGTCAGGAGGGAGAGGCCATATGGAAAAAGCTAGACGAAGAATATCGCCGGACCTGTTTTGCCCTTGGGAAAATGACGGGGCGAAAAGACTTGCTTGACGGCGTGCCTTGGCTGCAGCGTTCGATTGCTGAAAGAGATCCATACGTTGATCCGCTCAACCTTATTCAAATCGACCTGCTGCGCCGGTTGCAGGGCGGCGATGAAGAGGCGGAGGGGACCCTACGAGATTTGCTGCGCCAAAGCATACAAAGCGTTGCGGCGGGCATGAGGACAACAGGTTGATATGGTCGAACGCTGGGAGAAAATAGCGAGCCGAGAGCGCGCTGACTTTCGTTTTTTCTCGGTGCGAGAAGACCGTTCGATATCGCCGCGCACGGGCAAGGCACACGACTTTATCGTGATGGAGATGAACCACTGGGTCAACGTAGTGGCTATTAGTCCTCAGGGTCGCGTCGTGATGGTCCGCCAGTTTCGTCATGGCACGCAGGAAACGGGTCTGGAGATACCTGGAGGAGTTGTCGAATCCGGAGAAGATCCAGCGAAGGCGGCTGCTCGGGAATTGCTTGAGGAAACCGGCTATACGGCAGGAAAGATCGTGCCTTTGGGCAAAGTCGCACCGAACCCGGCTCTGCAGGATAATTGGTGCTTTAGTTTCTTGGCGCGCGATGCGCGCAAGACGGATGAGCAGATGTTGGATGCGGGTGAAGATATCGATGTCTTGGAGGTCGACCCCGCCGAAATTCGCGCGCTAGTGGAAAGCGGCGAAATAAACCACGGCGTCGTCGTTGTTGCGCTGGCCTTTGCAGGCTTTCTATAGAGGCGCCCGCCTCGCTGCGCTAGGCGTAGTAGACGAAATATAACCCGAGAAATAGCAGCGCTAATAGGACGCTTCCGCTGGTAGTCCAGGTGCGGGAGAAGAGTCCATCATGCCTGTGAGGGCGACTCAACGCCGCAAGGAGTTGTCCGATAGCCGCCTTCCCCGCTGTTATAAAGCTGTTGCGCACGGTGAGTAATGCATGCCCGAGAGGGTGTAAGACCGCAGGCAGCGCCTTCCGGTACATCCAATCGGTGTCTAGGATAGTCGACGGGACTTCCGGGGGCTCTAGGTGGTTGCGCGCCAGGATCGCGAAGGAAAGCAGGGCGAAAAACAGGAGCTGTAGCTGGGTCAGCACGTGGTCTATCGTATAGGGCTGGTAGTCAACGGTATAGGGCAAGATCGAGTAGAGCGCTTCCGGGTATACACCCACGGCAACGCAGGCAAAAGCCGTAATACCCATGGCTATCAGCATGTTGAGAGGCGCTTCTTTGCAGCGCAGGCCGCGGTCGTGACCAAAGAAACCGTAGTAGGGAATCTTAATACCCGAGTGATGGAGCACGCCGGCTGATGCAAATAGCATGATAAACCATACGACGGTGTAATGATCTTTGGCAACGGCCGACATCGTGAGCGATTTGGTGACAAATCCGCTGAAGAGTGGAAAGGCAGAAATGGCTGCTGCGCCAATGATGCAGAAAAAAGTCGTATAGGGCATCGACTTATAGAGAGCTCCTAAATCAGATGCTTTGGACGATCCGACGCGCGTTATAACGGCGCCCATTGCCATAAAGAGTAGCGCCTTGTATAAAATGTGTGCAAAGGCGTGGGATGCCGTCCCGTTGAGGGCCAGTTCGCTCCCCACTCCGACGCCGACGACCATAAAGCCCAGCTGGTTGTTGAGGCTGTAGGCCAGCACGCGTCTCAGGTCGTTCTCTATGACGGCGAAAAAGACGGGGAAAGCGGTCATGGCCGCGCCAATGTAGACGAGCTCTTCGGTGCCGGCAAAGCCGCGGGCCAAAGCGTAGACCGCCAGCTTAGTGGTGAAGGCGCTCAGGAAAACCGTACCCGTGGGAGTCGCCTGTGGATAGGCATCCTGAAGCCAGTTGTGCAGAAAGGGAAATGCACACTTGATGCCAAAGGCCAATAGGATCAGCAGCGTTGCCGTTGAGCCCATGCCGAGATGGTTGAAATCGATTGATCCGGTGTCGCGGAAGTGCAGTAGCACGCCGGAGAGCAGGATGACCCCCGAGCCGACTTGGATAAGTAGATAGCGCATGCCCGAGCGATAGCTCGCTTCTGTGCGGCTAGCCCACACCAAGAAGACGGAAGAAATGGCCGTCAATTCCCAGTAGACAAACAGAGTGATCAGGTCGCCCGCGAAAACTGCGCCAATGGCCGTGCCTGCATATATCGCCCCGCTGACGTGCTGTAGAGCATCCTTGACGTGCAGGGCGTAGAGGGCGCTGAGGAAAGCCGCCAAGTGAAATATATAGCCCCACACAAGTGCCAGACGATCAATCCGAATGGGCGTTAGTTCGTAGGAAAACAGGCCGAGCGTAATAGATGTGCCCACCTCAAACTGAAGTAAGTGCAAAAAGCTGAGGACGGGCAAGAGCAGGGAGATTGCTCCCTGTATGCGACCTTTGGTAAAGGCCAGCAGCAGTGCGCCGACGGCTAGTAGGGTGCCGGGGGGCAGCTCATGCATCGTAATAATCCTCTCGGCGTAAGACCACGCGTCGCCATAGCCAACCGGCACCAACAATGAGAGCGTATGCGGCAAATCCGAATACGGGATAGAAGCCGTAAGTGCTTTCTACCTCAAAATAGACGTGCCTGTGAATCGCGAAGTCTGCGGCGAAAAGCAGTGCACATACCGCGCCCAGGGCGTGGAAAAGTTTGGTTTGGTTGCGATTCTGGTCGAGCCATTGCTCGTCGCGTTTTTTGTCGGACATACCTACCTCAGGGTTGGACAATGGGAGCCAGAAGCTGGTATATGGGATCTGTGAAAAAGAAGAGAAGCACGCATCCCAGAGCGGTTAGGCAAAGGGGAATCAGGCAAAACAAGGGAGCCTCGTGAAGGCCTTCCCCATGGTGCCCGTCGTCGCCCGTAGCCTTGCTGAAAAAGGCGCGAGCGGGAATGGGGAGGAGGTAGGCAATGTTGAGCAGCGAAGATAGCATGAGCACGCCAACTAGAAGCAGGTGGCTCGTATCGGCCGCTCCCAGTGCTAAATACCACTTGCTCCACGAGCCGCCCAGTGGAGGAACCCCAATAATGCTCAGCGATCCGATAATGAATGCAGCCATGGTGAAGGGCATCTGCCGACCTATCCCGCGCATATCGCTGATTTCTGTCTTATGGAGCGCCACCATAATGGCGCCCGCGCAGAAAAATAGGGTGATCTTACCAAAGGCGTGCATTGCAATGTGTAAACCCGCTCCTAAAATGCCGTGTGCATTGGCTAGCGCTGCGCCGAGTACGATGTAGGAGAGTTGGCTAATAGTCGAGTAGGCCAATCTCGCTTTGAGGTTGTCCTGCTGCATGGCAACGAGCGAAGAGAGGACGATGGTTCCCCCTGCGATATAGGCTAGGTAAATGTGGAAACCCGTGCTGCTCAGATGGTCGATGCCAAAGATATACACTACTACTTTCACGATAGTGAAAACGCCCGTTTTTACTACGGCGACCGCGTGCAGTAGGGCACTGACTGGCGTGGGAGCGACCATTGCGTTGGGCAGCCAGCGATGTATGGGCATCAAAGCTGCTTTACCCGTCCCATATGCGTAGAGAAAGAGCAGGATGCCGGTCATAAGCGGCGTTGCGTGTCCAGCCAGGATACCCCCCTGGATAAAACTCAGGGTGCCTGCTACGTGATAGGTCAATAAGACTCCAAAAAGAAGGAGTCCGATAGAGGTCGACAGCAGAATACCCATGTAAATACGGCCCGCACGGAGGGCCTCTGGTGTGCGATGATGCGTAACCAGTGGATAGGTAGAAAGCGTCAGTACTTCGTAGGAGAAAAACAGGGTGAGCATATTGCCGGAGAAAGCGGCAGCGAGGGCTGCAGAAATCGCCACGGCAAAAAAGGCGAAAAAACGTGTTTGGTTTTCCTCGTGGTGGCCGCGCATATAGCCGATGGCGTAGAGTGAAGTCAGAATCCACAGTCCCGATGCGACCAGAGAGAACAGCATGCCCAAGGGCTCGATTTGGAAGGCTAAGTTGAGTCCCGGCAATACCTCTAATAGGTGAAGCGTGGGACGTCCGCCCGAAGCGACCTCGGGATAGAGCGAGCACACGACGATGAAGGTCGCCGTTGCCACCAAGAGCATGGCGCCGTCTCGAAGGTTGGGCGATTGCCCTAATAGGGCTACGAGTAGCGCACCTAACGCAGGCAGTAGGATGGCGACAGCAATGGCCATTTCAGCACTCATTGTCCACCTCCCAATAGCCACAGTGCGGCTCGCTGCGCCAATCCCGTCGTCACGTCGGTTTGCAAACCGAAATAGAGCGTTGTTGCCAGCAGCATCCAGAGTGGGATCTGCATAGAAAGCGGCGCTTCATTAGAGGAGGCCTCTGCGGGTGGCGGCTGAAAATAGGCGACTTCGACAAAGCGCCAAACGTAGGCTACAGCCAGCAGAGAAGATATGAGCAGGAGCACGGTTACGGGCCACCAGCCCAGTTCCAGCGTTCCTAAGAGCAAGTACCATTTGCTGATAAAACCGGCCGTGAGCGGAACGCCTATAAGCCCCAGACCCCCCAAAACAAAGGCGAAGCTGGTAATGGGCATGCGCTTGCCCAAGCCGGCCATGTCTTCAAGGCGAGAAGAATGGAGGCGCAGGACGATACACCCAACGGCCAGGAAGAGAGCCCCCTTCATCAGGGCGTGGTTGAACATATGCGCTAGCCCTGCCGTCAGGCCCGTCACAGTGCCCATGCTGATGCCTAAGACGATGTATCCGATTTGGGCAACGCTCGAATAGGCGAGCAGGCGCTTGAGATCGGTCTGATAGATCGCCACGGCCGATGCGACCACAATCCCCAGGAGAGCCAATGGCAGCAAGACGTCGTTAAAACGCAGCGTGTTAAAGGCGTATTCCGCACCAAATATTGTGAATACGAAGCGAAGAAAAACGTACAGGGAAACCTTGGTGGACGTTGCTGCGATAAAAGCGGTTACGAGCGAGGGGGCATAGGAATACGCGTTGGGCAGCCAGGCGTGCATCGGAAAGAGCGCGATTTTGAGCATGATGCCGATGCTTAAGAAGGCGAAGGCCATCAGGATAGTGCGCGTATCCTCGACCATTTTTACCCGCTGTGCCAGATCAGCCATATTCAGGGTGCCGGTCATCATGTACATCAAGCCCACTGCAATCAAGATAAAGGTGGCGCCAATCGTGCCCATGATCAGGTATTTATAGGCGGCTTTAAGCGCGCGAGGATCGCGGCTTACGCTTATAAGCGCGTAGGAGGCCAGCGAAGATATTTCGAGGAAGACGTAAACATTAAAGGCATCGCCAGTGATCGTGATACCGAGCAGGCCGGTTAGGCATAGGAGAAAGGCTGCGCAAAAAAGATGATGTCGGTCCTGGGGCAATTCGCTTGCGGCGCTCTGCGGCGCATAGAGAAGAACAACTGCGGCAATGCCGCTCACCAAGACGAGGATGTATGCGTTGAGTAAATCTATGCGGTACTCAATGCCAATAGGTGCATCCCAATTGGCCATGGTATAAACGATGGGCCCGGATTCTACCACCTGCATTAGGAGTGCAGCACAGGCGGCAAAAACCAGCCAGCCGACGCCTGTGGCCAGGGGCCAAATAAGCGCTGGGCGACGCAGCAGCGAGCACAGAGGGGCTGCTATCATTGGCAATACAATGGGCACAATCGGCAGGTGGCTACTCACGGGCTGTCCTCCTGCGCGATGAGTTCATCTTCTTCAATCGTCCCAAAGTGTTCCTGGATCCGAACAACCAGCGCCAGTCCCACCGCGGTCGTAGCTATGCCTACGACAATGGCGGTCAGAATAAGCACGTGGGGGAGGGGATTGGAAAAAGTGTCGTATCCGTCTCCCAAAATCGGCGCCGTGCCGTCCTTGACCTTACCCATTGTTATGTAGAGCAGGAATACCGATGTCTGAAAAATGCTCAACCCAATGAGTTTCTTAACGAGGTTGCCGCTGGCGATTACGTTGTAAAAACCCACCATCATCAGGAAGATCGCGATCCAATAGTTGTATAGGCCGAGTGCGTCGCTCATGAACGCCTCCTGCCGGAAAAACTGAAAAACATGGAGGTCATTACCGTTGCTACCGTGATGCCAACGCCTAGCTCTATGAGAAGTATGCCGATGTGTTCACCGTGCGTTGCTTCCTCGGCCAGCGCTCGATACTGCAAAAAGTTGCCGTCCATAAAGAGCGATGCCAAGCCGGTTCCAGCATAGAGCAAGAGGCCAAATGCAACCAGTCCGTGCAATACGTTTGGTGGAATAATCTGGCGGGCCTTATCCAACCCGTTAACCAGTGAGTATAGAATAATACCGGCGGCAAAGATTACGCCTGCTTGGAAGCCTCCACCCGGACCAAAATCGCCGTGGAACTGCACGTAAAGGCCAAAAAGCAGTATGAGCGGTATAAAAAACTTGCTCTGAACGCGCAGAATAATGGCGTGTTCCATGGCCTCTTTGTCTGGCTTTTTCTCGACGGTCGACTGCTCGTCGCGCCGTTTCTCATGCTGTAAGAGAAGCAGCACGGCCATACAGGCGGTGAAGATCACCGCGGTTTCTCCCAGCGTATCGTAGCCTCTGTAGCTGGCCAATACAGAGGTGACCATATTGGGCACGCC
Organism: uncultured bacterium; assembly: GCA_964011675.1. Lineage (GTDB taxonomy): Bacteria > Latescibacterota > UBA2968 > UBA8231 > UBA8231. The sequence continues at coordinate 17,256 of CAXGPR010000022.1, read as the reverse complement.
TATTTGAGTGGGTGATACGCCAATGTAGTGCGGCCCCACGTGTTGATGGACAGGGGCCTGCGGGTCGCCAAAGTGGGGCATGTCGAAGGTGCCATAGACCAGCGCACCGCCCGTTAAGAGGGCGACGCAAAGCGCTTTCCAATTGGGCGACCGCTGTGGTTTTTCGCGCTGCGTAGTTAGAGAAAGCGTTGCGAGAAAGAGCACGGTAGAAATACCTGCCCCAACCGCAGCTTCGGTAAAGGCCACATCGACTGCGTCCAATACGGTGAAGATACAGGCCATCAATAGGCTGTACACGCCGGTTAGCACGGAAGTTGCGAAGAGGTTCGTCATGCGTGTGACGGCAATAGCGACTAGAGCTAGAAACGCCAAGAGCGTCATATCGACAACGTGGATCACGCCTCATCCTCCTCTGCTACGACTTTGGGCTCCAGCCCGCTTTGTCTGGCCGCTTGCGCGATGGCATGCGTCGCCACCGGGCTGGTTAGGATGAGAAATATCAAAATCATCACCAGCTTGGCAGCGTTGAGAGAAAAGCCGCTCTGCAACATGAGGCCTATGAGCACGAAGGCAGAGCCCAGTGTATCCGTGATGCCCGCAGCGTGTTGGCGGCTATAAAAATCGGGTAGGCGCAAAATGCCCAATCCACCAATGGCGCACAAGAAGGCACCGCATAAGAGTAGGGCCCAGCTCGCGTAATAGACGATTAAATCCATTAGGCGGTCTCCACTTTGCCAAAGCGCACAAATTTTAGGATGGCGATTGTGCCTATGAAATTGATTAGGACATATACCAACGCGAGGTCGAGGAATTCGGGACGGCCGCTCAGGAAGCCTAGCACGGCGATAAAGAGCACGGTCTTGGTGCCAAACATGTTGACGGCGAGAATGCGGTCGAATACCGTGGGACCCGACAGGGCGCGCACGAGGGCCATCAGCATGGTGATCAGCACGCCGATCATAGCTGCGATAAACATCAGTCCTCGTTTTCTAAGCGGGTGACACGGCGGTCCATTTCGCCGTCTATGAGCTCTTGCGCTGCTTCTGCAGTCAGGGCGTGCACTTCGATCATTCCGTCTTCGATGTTGACGGAGACCGTGCCCGGCGTAAGCGTTATAGAATTGGCGTAAATAACTTGCCCCAAGTGGGTTTTTTGGCTTGCTTTGACGCGGATCATGCGCGGCGCAATGGGCAGGCTCGGCGAGAGCACCCGTTTGGCTAAGTCGACATTAGATTGTATTAGAGCCCACGTCAGCCAGAGGCCGTAAGATAGGCTGCCCCGGACGAGATGGATTGGATGTCCTTCGGGGTCAATAATCCGCATGCGGTGGCTGACGAGTAGAACTAAGGCACAGGAAAGCACGCCAAAGGCAAGTAGAAGCGGCGTATAATGCCCTGACCAGATCAGCCATATGGCAAAAAGTAACGTGCTCAAACTCAGTGCGCGGGACACAATATCTCCTCGAATAATAGGGGCATTACTGCGCAACAATCTGTGCAATTTGTCAAAAAATGGCAAGGTAAATCGGCCTGAGGTGTGGAGGCGTTTAAACTGCATATAGCAGAGAATAGTTCACGCCTTTCACTCACTTTGTATTTCGAGAAACCGAAAATTCTTCTCACCGTGCCGTTGGTAGAAGCGCATGAAATTACCGAAACTCCTCTATATCTTTTTGAGGCATAATGGAAAGCAATCCTCGCGTCTTTATGCTCGATGTAGAAAATTTGCTACGCGTTCGTTCCCTGATTTTTGAGGGCGATGAAGGCTTTGTTGCCGCGGACGAACGGTTGCTTGAAGTGGCTAATAAGGCCTTGGCAACGCGACCGTTTTCCGTAGTGGAGAAAGAGGAAGTGCCTACTAGTAACAGCCGGCGCGACTATATGAGCCTGGCTCCTAACTGGTGGCCTGATCCAGATGTAGAAGGGAGAATGCCTTATGTGCACAGAGAAGGGGAAGTCAACGAGGAATGCGAAGCATATGACCATCCGCGCCTAGTCGGTCTATGCTCGGCGGTTAGCACGCTGAGCACGGCTTATTTCTTTAGCGACTTTGAGGATTTTGCCGAGCGGGCAGCGCTGCTGCTGCGCATTTTCTTTCTCGACGAGCAGACGGCTATGAATCCTCATCTCGAATATGCGCAGGCGATCAGGGGGCGCTGTTTAGGACGGGCAGAGGGCATTATGGATGCTCACGGTTTCAGTTGGCTGGTCGATCACGTAGGGCTGCTGGTGAATTCATCCTCATGGAACGCGGACGATCAGGCGGATCTAGAAGCCTGGTTTAGCCGGTACATAGAATGGTTGTCAGAGAGCGAGTTCGGCGTAGAAGCGCGGGGAAGAGAAGATAGTCACGGCATATGCTGCGATGTTCAGATCACTGCTCTCGCACTTTTCTGCCGTAAGAACGAGATCGCGCAGCAGGCGTTTGAGCGCGCGCAGGCGCGTCTCTTCAAGCTCGTAGCTCCCGATGGCAGTCAGCCAGGACAAGTGGAGGGCACGGATTCGCTCAATCGCTGTATGACGAATATCGGCGCCTTTTTTGATCTGGCCGATTTGGGAAGATCGCTGGGCTACGACCTCTGGTCTGGAGAAGAGGGAAACAGGCTGCAAAGCGCCACCTTATGGTTGATTAACCACGGCTTTGACGCCGAGTGGCCCTGGGATAGGGGGACGTCGACGGAGTCCCTGCAGTGGATCCCTCTATTACTCAGAGCTGCGCAGCGCTTGCCAGACAGAGGCGTGGAGAAACGACTGCGGCAGATTGGTGATGAAGCGGTAGTAAGCGATTGGTCGTATTTACTCTATTCCTCACCGGATCGATGATCGATTTGGATACATCGATTGCATTGCAGCTGGAGCGGATTGCCGCGCTCGATCTCGAAATAGAGGCGCTGGTAGGAGAAGAAAATCAACTAAAGCGACTTCAAGGTGAAGTCGAAGCTCTAGAGGAGCTCGCCTCAAGGGCAATGGTATCCCCGGCCCTTTGGGGATGTCTTGTAGGGATAAAGGATATTTTTCACGTTGATGGACTGCCCACGCGGGCCGGATCGCTGCTGCCGCCTGAGGCCTTGGCGGGGGAGGAAGCAGCCTGCGTCGGCTTGCTCAAAGAGGCCGGGGCGCTGGTCTTGGGGAAGACGACCACCACGGAGTTTGCTTTTTTTGAACCTGGACCAACGCGGAACCCGAATAATACCGCGCATACGCCCGGCGGATCGAGCAGCGGTTCAGCTGCCGCCGTGGCCGCTGGTTATTGTCCTTTAGCCATCGGTAGCCAAACGGTGGGTTCCGTCATACGTCCGGCCGCTTTTTGCGGCGTTTTGGGATTTAAGCCGTCTTGGGGACGCATTCCAAGTGAAGGGATGCTCTACTACTCTCCTTCGGTTGATACGGTGGGCGTCTTTGCCCGCTCATGCGCATGGATGGAGGTTGCCGCCAGCGTGCTCTGCGCCAACTGGAAGTCCGTCGGAGAGCCGAGACTGCCGACCGTCGGTATTCCCGAAGGGCCCTATCTCGCGCAGGCCTCGGGTGAGGCCTTGACTCTCTTTGAAGGGCAGGTGGACCGGCTTAAAAGAGCCGGATGGATTGTACGGCGCGTGCCGCTCCTGAGCGATATTGGAGAAATAAATGCTCGACACACGCGCTTAATAAGCGGGGAAATAGCGCGCGTACACGCCGGGCTTTTTGCCCAGTACGAAGCGTTATATCGTTCCAAGACTGCCCAGTTGGTGCGGGATGGACGCGCGGTGACTGAATGCGAAATAGGTCGAGCGCGAGCGGGGTGTGCCCGACTGCGCGAGGAAGTTGAAGCGGCAATGGACGCCTCCGGTGTAGACATGTGGCTCAGTCCGGCGGCCACGGGGCCGGCACCGCGCGGATTGGCTTCTACGGGAGATCCAGCCATGAATTTGCCTTGGACACACGCCGGCCTGCCGAGTTGTGCCGTGCCCTGTCAACGGGTTGCGGGCAATCTGCCGATGGGCCTGCAGTGCGTAGCTCGCTCAGGTCAGGATGAGCTCTTGCTGCAGTGGGTCCGAGCGTTGGAAGGAATCTTAGACTATGAATAATGCCCGTGCTGTGCTAGCCCGTGAGCTGGCCATTGATGCGATTGATGACCGTCTGTATGGCTCGTTTATCGAGCATTTGGGAAGGGCTATTTACGGAGGGCTATACGAGCCGGGGCACCCCACGGCGGATGGGCTGGGGTTTCGCGGTGACGTCTTGGACCACGTGCGTGCGCTGAATACGCCTATCGTGCGCTATCCGGGGGGCAACTTTGTCTCTGGTTATCGCTGGGAGGACGGCGTGGGGCCACTCATAGCGCGTCCGCGCCGCTTAGATCTAGCCTGGAAGTCGCTCGAGCCGAATGCGTTTGGAACGGATGAATTTGTATGTTGGTGTCGCAAGGCCGGAGCCGAGCCCATGATGGCGATTAACCTAGGCACTCGGGGCGTAGATGCGGCGCGCAGCCTAGTTGAGTACTGCAATCATCCGTCCGGGACGCAGTATAGCGACTGGCGCGTCGAAAACGGCTGCGCCGAGCCGCATAATATCAAGGTTTGGTGTTTGGGCAATGAAATGGACGGCGATTGGCAAATTGGGCACAAGACCGCCCTAGAATACGGTCGGCTTGCCGAAGAAGCGGCCAAAGTAATGCGCTGGGTTGACCCGACAATCGAACTTGTAGCCTGTGGTTCGTCTTCGCGCACGATGTCGACGTTTCCCCAATGGGAAGCGACCGTCTTAGAGCATACCTATGCGCACGTAGACTACATCTCACTGCATACTTACTACGGGAATCGAGACGGCAATACGGCGCATTTTCTTGCCCAGTCCATAGGAATGGACGCGTTTATCGAAGAAGTAGTCGCGACCTGTGACTTTATTCGCGCCAAAAAACGTCACAAAAAGCGTATGATGCTCTCCTTTGATGAGTGGAATGTGTGGTTCCACTCCAACCAGGCCGATCGCCAACAGCCGCCTTGGCAGGAGGCGCCCCCGCTCTTGGAAGATCTTTACACAGTAGAAGATGCCCTCGTCGTCGGCTGTATGCTTATTTCGCTTATCAAGCACTGCGACCGAGTGAGGATAGGCTGCTTAGCCCAGTTGGTCAACGTAATTGCACCAATTTTTACGGCGACAGGTGGGGGTATTGTCAAACAGACAACCTACTTTCCCTTTATGCATGCTTCGCGCTATGGACGCGGGACTGCATTAGATATGAAAGTGGATAGTTCGAGCTACGAGGACCCGGTATTTGACGAGGTGCCCTATGTAGAAGCTGTGGGCGTGCTGTCAGAAGATCGCGGCGAGCTAGCGGTTTTCTCCGTTAATCGCAACCTAGAAGAGGCGGTGGCTCTGGACGTAGACCTGCGCGACTTTTCAACGGCGCGCATGATCGAACATATTGCACTCACCCATTCTAATCTCAAAGCGGTAAACACGCTGGAGCAGCCCGACAGAGTGGCACCTTCGGCACTAGATGATTCCGTTGAGGAGCATGAGGGTAAAACCCGCATCGCACTGCCCTCAGCTTCTTGGAACGTAGTGCGTTTCTCTCTTGAGGCATAGCGAATGGATGCAGAGCAGAAATATCTTTTTGATTTACAGGGGTATCTCGTATTGAAGGACGTAGTGCCACCGGCCTATGTTGAGGCCTGTAACAGGGCGCTCGATCGCTATGAAACAATGGATTCAGATGCGTATCCGTCGCCCCTCTGTCTGGGACAAGAGCGCACGTCGGATAATTTGTATATATCTAATATTCTGGAGGGTGATCCCGCCTTCGAATCGCTCGTGGACCTGCCGTCGGTGCTCGATGTTATTGCCGAAGTGACCGGGGGACCGTACCGGCTGAATCACACCTATGCCATCTATCGCTGGCTTGGCGGCTATACTCGACTGCATATGCATGGGACCCCCATTATTCCCAAATGCCAGTATCACTGTCGAAATGGACAGATGGTTTCTACTCTGACTAAAGTGGTTTTTCCGATGCTCGACTGTGCGGCAGAAGACGGCTGCTTTGCCGTAATTCCAGGTGCACATAAGAGTAACTTCTCCAAGCCGTGGGGCAATGAGCCCATGGATAACCCTCCGCTTAGGGCGGTGCCCGCTCAGGCTGGAGATGCCATTATATTTACCGAGGCCTTAACCCACGGATCGATGGTCTGCACTTCGGGCAAGCCCCGACGGACGCTCTACTATTGTTATGGCACGGGTTACATGCCCGATTGGGGTGGGCAGGGGCTGCATTTTAGCGAAGCGATTTATGAACAACTCAATGACTCGAGGAGTGAAGTACTCCGTCTCAAGTAAGGGAGATTTGGCCATGTTAAACGACACGCAGATAGAGCAGTATCGCGAAAAGGGCTATGTCGGCGTTGAAGGCGTGCTCAACGCAGATGAAGTCGCGTCATTGCGTCGAGTAACGGACGAGTTTGTCGAGCTTTCGCGCGGCATCAGCGAGAGCGATGACGTATTCGATCTGGAACCCGGTCACAGCGCTGACGACCCGCGTCTGCGGCGCCTCAAGAGCCCGATTAATGCGCATGAAGTCTATGATCAGACCATTCGGCACGATAAAATTCTCGATATAGTTGCCCAGCTTATCGGTCCAGCTATACGGACTAACGGTAACAAGCTGAATATGAAATCAGGTGGGTTTGGCAGTCCCGTTGAGTGGCATCAGGACTGGGCATTCTACCCGCATACCAATGATGACCTGCTGGCCGTAGGCGTTTGCATAGATGATATGAGCGAAGAGAATGGGTGTTTGTTGGTTGTGCCCGGTTCGCATAAGGGCCCGATACTAAATCACCATCAGGATGGCTGTTTTGCCGGGGCAGTGACGGAGGAGGACTTTGACGATGGAAAGGCTGAGAAAGTGGAACTGAAGGCCGGAGGGATTTCAATCCATCACGTGCGCGCGCTGCACGGTTCGTTGCCTAATGCCTCACCCAATCCACGACGGTTGCTGCTTTTTCAGTACTGCTCGGGTGACTCATGGCCTCTGACGAGGATGGAGTGGGAAGGCTACTGCGCGTCCTTTCTTCGCGGCGAACCGACGAATCAGCCCCGTGTGAGAGAAGTACCGGTCCGCATACCGATGCCGGCTGCCAAAGTGGGTGGCTCAATTTATGCTACGCAGACGGCACTTAAAAAGTCTACCTTTGGAGGGGCGCAAGGCGTTAGGCGCTAATATGACCGAGTGTACATGGAGCTTTCCCTATGCGTCTCAGCGCATGCCCGTATTGGCGTCTAATGCCGTCGCTACCTCGCAGCCGCTGGCGGCCCAGGCCGGATTGGAGATGCTTAGGCTAGGAGGCAATGCGGCCGACGCGGCGCTGGCGACGGCCATTGCGCTTACGGTCGTCGAACCCGCGATGAACGGCATTGGCTCAGACGCATTTTGCATTCTGTGGGATGGTAAAGAGCTGCACGGCCTCAACGCGTCGGGGCGCGCTCCTGCGGCGTGGTCTCCAGCCTATTTTGCCGGGCGCGAATCGATGCCGAAAAGCGGCTGGGATACCGTCACCGTGCCCGGCTGTGTTTCAGCGTGGGCAGAGGTTTCTAACCGCTTTGGAAAATTGCCCTTTGCTCGACTTTTCGAACCGGCTATTCGCTACGCAGAATCAGGCTTCCTGGTAGGGCCCATTACCGCGGAAGCGTGGGCGGGCGCTGCCAAGGTGTTGGGTTCCTATGAGGGATTCGCACAGACTTTCTTGCCAACGGGACGGACACCGCGCGTTGGAGAACGCTTTCACTGTGCGGCTCAGGCCCGGACTCTAGAGCGCATCGCTGAAACAGGTGGGGAAGACTTTTACCGAGGCGCGCTAGCTGAAAAAATAGCGGCCGATGCGGCGCGTTTGGGAGGTCAGCTGACTGAGGACGATCTGGCCGCTCATAGCCCCGATTGGGTGGGGACCATCGAACAGGACTATCGCGGCTACCAGCTGCACGAAATTCCACCGAACGGTCAAGGTCTAGGCGCTCTGCTGTGTCTGGGGATTTTACGCCACGTGGACGTGGGCAGCCTGCCCGTTGATTCGGTTGACAGCCTACACGTGCAGATTGAGGCCATGAAGCTGGCGCTGGCCGATGCCTATCGCTACGTAGCAGATCCGGCGTATATGGACATATCCGTCGAAGACCTGTTGGACGAATTCTACTTAGAGCATCGCGCCGAATGTATCGATATGCGGCGGGCGCAGGACCCAGGCCATGGGGTGCCCGATCAGAGCGGCACGGTCTATTTAACGGCCGCCGACGAGCAGGGTATGATGGTCTCCTTTATTCAGTCGAACTACATGGGTTTCGGATCGGGTATCGTCGTACCGGACACCGGTATCAGCCTGCAAAACCGCGGTACGGGTTTTTCGCTGGAAGAGTGCCATCCCAACAGGGTGGATGGGGGAAAGCGCCCATTCCACACGATTATTCCCGCTTTTTTAATGCAGGGAGATCGGCCTCTAATGAGCTTTGGCGTGATGGGCGGCCCCATGCAGGCGCAGGGACACGTGCAGATGGTTTTGCGCTTAGTCGACTACGGGCAGAACCCACAGGCGGCGGTGGATGCGCCGCGTTGGCAGGTCCTCAAGGGGCGATCTGTTGCTATCGAGGAGGATTTTTCCCCGGCGGTTCTTGACGAATTGGCCGGTAGAGGACATCAGCTAGAGCGCCTGCCGCGCCAGCCGATGTTTGGCGGGGCGCAGCTGATTTATCGACTTGTAGACGGCTACTGTGCGGCGTCTGAACCGCGAAAGGAGGGTCAAGCTGTTGGTTTCTAAGCCTATGCACCGCAATGTTATACTGGTTGGATGTAAAGATGAGAAGGGCCTAGTTCACCGAATCACGGGGGTGTTGTTTGAAGCGGGTCTCAATATCGTTCGCAACGGTGAGTTTGTCGACGGAGAGAGCAACCGCTTCTACATGCGGACGGACGTAGAAGGAGCGGTTGATAGCGCTGAGCTCTGTCGGGCGCTTGCCGCAGTCTTGCCCGCTGATGCTTGGATTGAAATGCGGTCTCCCAAGCCCAAAAAGATTGCTGTGCTGGCCACTAAGGAATACCACTGCTTGGGAGACTTGCTGCTGCGGCATGCCAACGGAGACCTGAATGCGCAGATATGCGCTGTGTTGAGTAATCACGAAGTTCTGGGGGATCTCGTGCGCACGTTTGACCTACCCTTCCACTGCATATCTCACGTCGATATGGCGCGTGATGAACACGAACGCCTGCTCATTGAGCAGCTTGGTGAGTATGAGTTGGACTATGTCGTACTCGCTAAGTATATGCGTATTCTCAGCCCGGACTTTGTGCGTGCATTTGCCCATCGCATCATCAATATTCACCACTCGTTTCTGCCTGCTTTTATTGGGGCAAATCCCTATCGACAGGCGTTTGAGCGCGGCGTTAAAATCATCGGGGCGACGGCGCATTTTGTAACGGACGATCTCGACGAGGGACCGATAGTAGCGCAAAGCGTCCTACCCGTCGACCACCGGCAGACGGCACGGGATATGGCACGTGCCGGTCGCGAAGTCGAAAAAATAGCGCTCTCTCGGGCGCTGGACTTGGTCTTTGCCGACCGCGTTGTCGTCGTGGGTAATCGGACGATTATTTTTGATTAGATGTGGTCGCTAAATTACTGTGCAGCTTTCCTATAGACATTGGATATAAGGCCGTTGGTGAGATAATAAAGAAGCCCTGCTGGATGCGAGAAGCTTCCAGCAGGGCTTGCCCCAAGGATGTGGACCGAAGTCCATATGCTTAATTAATCGGCAGAGACAAAGACAACTTGAACTAAATTTCTAAAAAATACTACTCTTTTTTTTAAGCAGGGTGGGGAGCTCATCGTAATGCGAAAAAACGTGCTCTGCGCCCGCTGCAAGGAGCTGCTCTCTGCTCAGGCTCGAACAAAAGCCGAGGACGCTCATCCCCGCTGCGGCAGCCGCTTGTATACCGGCCGTTGAATCCTCTATGACGATGCACTGATGGGGAGGAATGGACATTTTTTGCGCCGCGTGAATAAACAGATCTGGAGCTGGCTTGCCGCGCTCTACCTCGCTCGCGCTGCATAGTATGTCAAAGCGGTCGAGTAGGCCCACCTGCTCTAGGGAAAAGCGAATCTTATGGGGGCGGCCAGACGAGGCCACGGCCATGGGAACTTTCTGCTCGGCAAGTCGGTCTAGTAAATCGATTAGGCCGGGGAAGGTCTCCAGCGCGCCTCGGGCTAGGTCAAAGTAAACGGATTCCTTTTCCCCTATTAGGTCGTCGGAAAGCGATCGGCCCGTTTGTCGCGCATAGTGTGCCAATACGGAAGCGTCGGAGCGCCCTAAAAACACTTGGATATCGGCAAGTTCGACGTCGATACCGTGCTTCTTAAGCACGGGAATCCACGCACCGCAGCTCCACTGCTCGCTGTCGACCAACACGCCGTCGCAGTCAAATAGGATACCAGACATGAGGGTAAATATAGCGGCGTGAGACCTATCAACAAAACACAATTGGATCGGAGTGCTCACTAGATGAACTTGCAGCATCTACGCTACTTTATGGCCGTCGCACGAACGGGCGGATTTACTCCGGCAGCGCGCGAGATGAACGTGACCCAGCCAACGGTCAGCAGCGGAATTAGTGAATTGGAACGTGTGCTCAATACCCAGCTCTTTAATCGCGATAGCCGCCACGTCGAACTTACGGGCGAGGGACGGCTGTTGATGAACTACGCTTTGCAAATAGAAGACCTGCTGGATGAGATGGGGGAAAAGTTAGAGCGAGGAGATATGGGGCCGGGAGGAGGATTTCGCTTCGGGGCGATAGATGCGGCCATTATTTACCTCTTGCCCGAAATCCTCAAGCGCTATATGCGTGAAAATCCAGGTGTGGAGCTGAGTGCTCAGGTCGCCCCTTCGCGTTATTTGGTGGATGACTTACTGATGAATCGTTCTGAGTTTGCCGTAATCTCTCTGCCCTACAGTCATCCGAAAATTGCTACTATGCCTCTTTGTGCCGATCGGATGCCCTTAGTTGTGGGAGGTGATCACCGCTTTGCTCGTCAGAGCAGAGTGGATCTGGAGGATGTGGTCAAAGAGCCGCTCCTGCTCTTTCACGCCGATTCTGTTTCGCGAAAGATTGTTGACGAAAGGCTTGCTGAAGCCGGTTTGCAGCCCGGCAGAGTCATGGAGATGCGCAGTCCGGAAGCGATGCGCAAGCTTGTTGAAGCAGGGGTCGGTATTTCCTTTCTCCCAGAGAGGGTTGTAGAGGAGTCCGCTGCGCGCGGCGATCTGTGTAAGGTTGAGGTGCGGGGGGTTTCGTTTACAAGAGACATCGGCATTGCCTGGCGGCGCGGTCGCTACTTTGGTCCAGCGATACGACTGCTCCTCGAACAGATCGTATCGACCTATGGAAGAAGGCGCTTTTGGCTGGAGGAAGGCGAGGCTCCTTGAGAGGCTGACTCGTTGGTGCTATGGGCCTGGGCACTGTGCGTTCTCGGCTCAAGGAGCCAGCTGCTGGATCTGCCATCCCTGCGGAGAGCGTCTGTACTTAAAGCGATCGTGTAAACGACTGGCGCGATCGACCCAAAACTCAAGGGTGTCGGGGCATACGCGATAGCCGTTCCAATGGGGAGGGCGGGGCACGTCTCGCTCGGCATAGTGCGCTTCTAATTGATCAGTCTCGCGCTCTAGTGCGGTGCGATCGGGTATCGATTCACTCTGTGGCGAGGCCCAAGCCCCTAGCTGAGAGCCGCGCGGTCGCGTTGCAAAGTAGGCATCGGCCTCTTCCGATGAAACCCGTTCAACGGCTCCTTCGACGCGCACCTGCTTGCGCAAAGGCTCCCAGTGGAATACCAGCGCAGCGCGTGGGTTTTGTGAAAGGTCTCGACCCTTATGAGAGTTGCTATTGGTGTAGAAGACAAATCCGCGCTGATCGCATTCCTTGAGCAAGACCATGCGAGCAGAAGGACGCCCTTGCGCGTCGGCAGTAGCTAACACCATAGCGTGTGGGAGTGCGACGGTGCTCTGCTGCGCTTCTTCGTACCAAAGGGCAAACTGCGCCAAAGGATCGGGAAGTAAATCACGTCTGTCCAAGTATGTTTCTTGCATTTTAAGCTCCTCTAAAAGGCAAAGTATGGGCTTTATAAACCCGTAGCGTAGGGATGGCTATGTCCGTACATAGATCGTTGAATAACCCTGTAATGAGCTCGAAGAAGGCTCTTAGACAGGGGCCTGTAGTGAGAATATATACCAGAGTCGAGGCTGGTGTTCTTATTGCGAGAATACGGGTTTTCTGCGTTTTTTAAACTCGTATTGTTAATGAGAGGGTGAATAGAATGATTGATGCCAAGAAAGCGCGTGCACAGATCGACACGCTGCGCGAAGCCATCCGGCTGCGCAAAGTCGATCCGAAGTTGGCCGACGTCGATCGCTGGCTGGTCTTGGACGGTATACGCAGAGACCTGCAGGGCAAAATTGATGCGCTAAACAGCGAAAAGAAAGAATTGGCTAAATTGGGTCGAGAGAACCCAGATGCAGCTCGGGCCAAGGGCGTGGAACTGCGTGACGCATCGCGCGCGCTGGAGGCGGAAATGGCCTCGGTGAACGACGAGTGGCAGCAGATACTCGATTGGTTTCCCAACTGGCCTCATCCTGATATGCCGCACGGTGCAGGAGAGGAGGATAATGTTGAGGAGAAGGCGTGGATCCCCGGAGTGGGTTATCTCGAGCGCGATCAGCTCGGGACGGGCGAGGACAGTGCCCGCCACATGCCTCAATTTCCCCTTCATGCCGAAGGCGAATTTACCGCAGCTCATCACTCTGAGCTCGGCGTTGATCTAGGGGGTATAGACACGCTCCAAGCTTCGCAGGTCTCCGGTTCGCGCTTTGCCTACCTGCGCGGCGATATCTCTCGCATGCAGTATGCGCTCAGCCGCCTCCTTGTAGATGAATTATTGAACAGGGGGTACGAGATGTTCGTGCCGCCTCTGCTCGTACGCGAACGCGCCCTGTACGGCACCTCTCACTTTCCCGAGGGACGCGATCAAGTCTACGCGATTAGCAGTGATAACGTCGAGGATGGAACCCAGCTCTTTCTGGTGGGCTCTTCGGAGCCAACAAACTTTAGCTATTTTGCGGATCGGGTTATGGACGCGAAAGAGCTGCCCGTTAAAATCTTTGCCTATACGGCATGCTTCCGTTCTGAGGCGGGCTCGTGGGGAAAGGATGTGAAAGGGATCAAACGCGTTCATCAATTCGACAAGATCGAGATGAATGCAGTGTGTTTGCCCGAACAGTCCGAAGCCGTTTATGCCGAGTTTGCCGAGATCAATGAATGGCTCTTACAGCAGCTGAAGTTGCCCTATCGCATGGTCGATAAGTGCACTGGAGATGCAGGCTATTTAGCCAGCTGTCGGCAGCGAGATCTAGAAGTCTGGATGTCGGGCTCACGCGAGTACATGGAGGTGATGACCGATACCAACACGACCGATTATCAGGCTCGCCGATTGGGTATACGGTATAAAGGCGAAGAGGGACGCGGCATTTGCCACACCGTAAACGATACCGGAGCGGCTATGGGACGGTTGATTATTGCGGTCTTGGACAACTATCAACAGCCGGATGGATCCGTTGTTGTTCCGGAAGCCCTGCGCTCAGTGGTGGGTAAAGAGCGGCTGCATCCAGAAGGTAAATAGGAGAACGGTCTTGTCGGCGATTCGATTAGATGGAAGAGAGATTGCGGCGCAGATGCGCGAGGAGATGGGGAGGGAAGTAGCTCATCTCGCCCAAGAGCACATGCTCAGGCCGGGGCTGGCCGTAGTGCTCGTGGGCGAGAATCCGGCTTCCCAATCCTACGTGCGTTCAAAAACTCAGGCCTGCCAGGAGTTGGGCATGCATTCGGTGCAGCTCGATTTCCCCGCTTCGCTAAGCACGGAAGCCCTGTTAGGGACAATTGCTGAGCTCAACGCCGACGAGAGTATCCACGGTATTTTAGTGCAGCTTCCCTTGCCCGATCAGGACGAAGAGCGCGTGCTAAACGCGGTCTCACCCGAGAAGGACGTGGATGGACTGCATCCGGTTAATCTCGGTCGCTTGCTCCGGGGAGAAGAAGGGTTCTGGCCCTGCACGCCGCACGGCGTTCTGCAAATACTACAGCGCAGTGGCGTAGAAGTGGCAGGAAAGCACGCCGTTGTGGTGGGGCGTAGTCCGCTGGTCGGGCGCCCCGTTGCGAATTTACTGGCGCAAAAGATGGAGGGAGGAAATGCCACGGTGACCCTGTGTCATACAGGGACACACGATCTGGGCTATTTTACGCGTCAGGCGGATATTCTCGTCGTGGCAGCCGGACAGCCAAGGGCGATTACCGATGAGATGGTGAAAGAGGGTGCGGTGGTCATAGACGTCGGTGTCAACCGCATTGAGGACGCTACGCGAGAACGCGGGTGGCGTTTGGTGGGCGACGTCGACTATGCCGCCGTGCGTAAAAAGGCGCGTGCCATCACGCCAGTGCCCAATGGCGTAGGTCCTATGACGATTACCATGCTTCTGTACAATACAATCGAAGCCGCCAAGCGATTGGGCGGCGTGCAGTAGTAAATCGGCGCTGGTCCAAGAGACTAACCGGACGATCTGAGAGATACCGACATGGATGATTGGCTGCTGGTTGCACTCGCAGCGGGCGCTTTCTCTGCGGCTGCGTGGGTCGGTTGTGGACTGGTTGCAGCGCGCGTGGCGCATCGGCGAGGGGCGAGCCTGCGCAGCTGGATTGCAATAGGCATGCTCTTGGGGCCGGTTGGGTTGTTTTTAATCTACAGAGTGTTAAACTACACGTGTCCCCACTGTGGAGCACCCGTTCTGCGTGCAGTGCGCATATGTCCCCTTTGCAACGAGTCTATTCCCCGCCTTAAGCACAATCCAGTAGGTCCGTTTTGGACCTATCGCCGCGACTGGTAAAAAGCAGATTTCGGATAGAATATGAAAAAAATAATGGGTAGTGAAGCAGACTTAATCGATCAAATGTGCACGCCCAGCGATGCCGTGTGTGACGCCGTTGCGGAGCTTGATGGAGATATCATGGTTCTCGGCGCCGCCGGTAAAATGGGGCCGACGCTGTGCGAACTCCTCGTGCGAGCAGGAGCGCGCCGAGTCATCGCGGTATCTCGGTTTTCGAACGCTGAGCAGCGCGCTTATTTACGGCATTTAGGCGTAGAAACCATCGCCGCGGATCTATTGGAAAAAGGTGCGCTGGATTCCCTTCCCGATGCGCCTTATGTGTATCAGATGGCAGGATTTAAATTCGGAGCCACGGGTAATGAAGATACGACGTGGGCGATGAATTCGTGGCTGCCGGGAGAAGTGGTGCGCCGGTACAGAGACGCGCGCATTGTCTACGTAAGTTCGGGCAACGTATATGCGTACACTTCGGCCAAGGGCACAGGTGCAGACGAAGATGCGGCTGTCGAACCGATCGGTGAGTATGCCCAATCTCGATTGGGAGGGGAGCGGCTCGCACAGTACTGGGCGCGCGTTCAGGGCACGCCGCTGGCCGTTGTTCGTCTTTTTTACGCTACGGAACTGCGCTACGGCATAATCCACGATCTGGCTTGGAAGGTGTGGAATGGAGATCCGATTGATCTGACCATGGGGTATGTAAACCAGATCTGGCAGGGAGATGCCAACGCCTATTTGTGCCGCCTATTTCCCCTGTGTGCCCACCCACCGGTCATCGTCAATATGACGGGTTTAGCGGTGCTGTCGACGCGGACGCTGGCCGAGGAGTTGGGGGTGCTGCTAGGCCAGGAACCGAACTTTGTTAACTGCGAAGCGGAAGACGCTCTGCTCGGAGACACGCGTCGTCTGGTGAGTGCATTAGGTCCGCCTGAAGTGGGCGTCGAGCAGATGCTCGAGTGGACTGCGGAATGGGTGAAGGCGGGAGGCAAGAGCTTGGGGAAACCGACAAAGTACGAGTCGCGCAGCGGGCGGTTTTGAGCGAGTCGTCAATATGGCATACGCACTATCAGGCCGAACTGGAGTCGCTAGAAACCGGTCTTTTAGATCTAAGCTTGGCAGAAGAAGTTGAATGGATTGTATGTCAGTCGGCCAGCTGTACGGCGAGTCAGCGGGATGAAAAGGGGTACCGCGAAGTCGTTAAACGCGTTGCGCGCATGCACGATCAGTTGGCAGATTGGATGGAAAGTGAAGGTGTTACGCGGCTAGCGCTGAGCGTGGCGCGGGCTCTGTGCGCGTGGGGACTTGCCGTGGAAGATGATCGATCCTACGGGGTGGGAACGGATCTGATTAGGCGGCTGTATAAGCGGCTGGGTGGGCCGTCAAAAGAATGCAAAGAGATTGGGTGGTGGATTGAAGTGCTGCGCTTGGGCAGTGCAGCGGCTGCTGGCCAGAGAACTGGGGATGCGCATCTGTTGGCCTCGCGCTGCGTGGCCGTATTGATGAATGATTTCTTTGAAGTGGAAACCGAGCGTTTCTTAGGTGAGACCGTGCCGGGTATATGGGATGAAAAGCGGGGTGTCTACGCAGACTGCTCAACTGCATTAGAAGCCTCTGATGCCCTATCCGCAGAAGGCGTACGCTGCGGGGACGAGCGCCTGTTTGACTGGTCGGTTCGGCGAGCTCTCGCGCTGGTTGCCGAGGGAGAACTCGATTGCATCGAAGTCGAAATTGCGCGAAGAGTCGGTATGCGAGCGTGGCTACACCGAGGCGATACGTGGGGAAGAGACTGGTTGGAACGGCCCTGGGACGGGAGAGCGGTCGGATCAGTTGAAAAGCGCCTGGCATCGCTGGCCGTTGTGCTTGGATTGGTTAGCACGGCACAGGTGTAGAAAGATGGAGAAGGTGCGTCATTGGCAAAGAGTAAACGGACAGCTAAAGCCCTGCGCGTTCAGCACGGCGTTATAGCCTCTTTCCCGAGCGATTTTTTTGGATACTTCGGCTGGCCGACCGTGACTCTGATGCCGCCTGGGAGGCTCGTTGTAGTAGCTTCCGGTTTTCGCAATGATTGCCTCCTGTCCCTTTGGGCGCACGGTGCTTTGTCATAGCGATGAAGGCGGTCAGAAGTGGACCAATCCGCGCGTGGTGAATGACAGTCCATTAGACGATCGCGAGGCCGGGATCGCGTCTTTGGGGAAAAATCAATTACTGCTCTCGTGGTTTAGCTCCGATCCTAGAGACTCTATCGACGGGGTCCAGTGGCCGCTGGCAGACGCAGAGCAAAGAGAGCGCTGGAATGCGGGCTATGCGCGGATGG